>CAYFWA010000385.1:0-6639 GCA_964346625.1 uncultured Myxococcales bacterium | reverse complement strand
GGAGCGGCGGGCGCCGGAGTCGCGAGAGGAGCGGCGGGCGCGAGAGTCGCGAGAGTCACGCCGGTCGGGCGAGGAGCGTTGGGCGCGCGAGGGGCGTTGGGCGCGCGAGGAGCGCCGGGCCGCGGAGTCGGAATCGGTAGGGCGGGTACACGGGGAGCTCACCTATGAGCACGTGAACGCGGTGTTGGGGCTGCTCGGGAGCACGTCCGGGACGCGGCGGGTGGATCTGCCGGCGGGCGTGGTGGCAGTGCGGGAGTACGGGAGGCTGTGGGTGTGCGCGCGGGAGGCGGTGGCGGATCCCGGGGAGCTGGAGATCGCGGTGGTCGGGCCGGGGCTGTATCGGGAGATTGGGGTTGGTTGGGTGGTCGAGGCCTGGGATCCGGGGGCCGCGGCCCCGGTCGGAGACGACGGCATGGGTCGGGGGGCGTCCGCGGGTGAGCGGGCCGAGTGCGAAGCCAAAGAGATGTCTGGAGAGTCTGGTATGGGCGACGGCGTGGGCAAAGGCGGAGGCGAAGGCGAGGGGAATGGTGAGGGTTTGAACGAGCTGAGCCGCTGGATTTGGCTGGACGTGCCGGTGGGGCCCGGGCAGGGGCCGGTCGACTCGGGACAGGGGGCGGCCGAGGCGGGGCAGGGGGCGGCCGAGGCGGGGCAGGGGGCGGTCGAGGCGGGGCAGTGGCCGATCCGGGTGCGCAACCTGCGGGCCGGGGATCGGATTTGGATCCGGGTGGGGCGCGGCCAGGGGTATGGCGTGGGGCACGGTCGGGGGGAGGGCCTGGGGCACAAGAAGGTGAGCGCGCTGCTCAAGGACCGGAAGGTGCCCCGGTATCAGCGGCGGCGGTGGCCCCTGGTGCTCCATGGGGATGAAATCGTTTGGATTCCCGGGTTGTGGAGCAGGGCAGAGCCGGAAGGGGTCGAAGGCGACGGGGTGGGGGAGGCAAGATCCGGGGCAGGGGTCTGGCTCCGCATCCGTGCGCCTGTGCTTGGCGGGCGGGGTCGGTGGGTGGGGGATGAGACGCCGGAAGATGCCCGAAGGGCCCACGGAGCCGGTTGACTTGCGTCGCCGAAACCACAAAATATCATACGTTGTTAACGGGAATCCTCATCGATTCCTCGATAATTCTGCTATAATCGGCAGGCACCGGTCGCGACGGCAGGATACCTGGCAGGATGCCTGGCAGGATGCCTGGCAGGATGCCTGGCAGGATGCCTGGCAGGATGCCTGGCAGGACGCGTTTGTCGTTCGGGGTGCAGGCAGTTGGCGGGTTGGTTGGGAGCAGCATCGGAGCGGCTCCGAGCGGCATCGGAGCGGCATCGGAGCGGCTCCGAGCGGCATCGGAGCGGCATCGGAGCGGCTCCGAGCGGATCGAGTGCGAATAGGGTGCCAATAGGGTAAGTCTTGAAACCTTCACACAAAACCATCCTACTTTGGATTCTGCTGATCGGGATGTTCGTCCTGATCTACAACCTCATGAAGGGGTCCCCGTCGGACGCCAAGAAGGTGCCCTTCTCGGAGTTCATGGCCGATGTGAACGAACGGCCACAGATCTTCGAGAAGGTTCAGATCAAGGGCAACCAGGTCAAGGGGAAGTACAAGTCCGACGCGGGGGGCGATAAGTCGGGGCGCAAGTTCCGGTCCTACGGGCTGCTGAGCCCGGAGCTGCTGGAGAAGCTCGACAAGAACGGCATCAAGTACGTCGTCGAGGAAAAGGAGGAGAGCATCTGGCCCACGGTTTTGATCTCGTGGCTGCCCATGCTGGTGCTCTTTTTGATCTTCTTTTTCGTGATCCGCCAGCTCCAGTCGGGCGGCGGAAAGGCGATGAGCTTCGGAAAGTCCAAGGCGCGGCTGCTCAACGAGCAGCAGAACCGGATCACGTTCAAGGACGTGGCCGGCATCGAGGAGGCCAAGGAAGAGGTCGAGGAGATCATCGCCTTTTTGAAGGACCCGAAGAAGTTCACCCGGCTGGGAGGGCGGATCCCCAAGGGCGTGCTGCTGATGGGGCCTCCCGGAACGGGCAAGACGCTGCTGGCGCGTGCCATCGCCGGGGAGGCGGGGGTGCCCTTTTTCAGCATCTCCGGATCGGACTTCGTGGAGATGTTCGTGGGCGTGGGGGCGTCCCGGGTGCGCGATCTGTTCGACCAGGGCAAGAAAAACGCGCCGTGCATCATCTTCATCGACGAGATCGACGCGGTGGGCCGTCAACGGGGGGCGGGGCTCGGTGGCGGGCACGACGAGCGGGAGCAGACCCTCAACCAGCTCCTGGTGGAGATGGACGGCTTCGAGTCCAACGAAGGGGTGATCCTGGTGGCCGCAACCAACCGGCCGGACGTGCTGGACCCGGCGCTGCTGCGGCCCGGGCGGTTCGACCGGCGCATCGTGGTGCCCCGGCCCGACATCCGGGGGCGGCTGGGGATCCTGGACGTGCACGCGGGCAAGACCCCCATCGGCCCGGACGTGGACCTGGAGACCATCGCCCGGGGCACGCCGGGGTTTTCGGGGGCGGACCTGGAGAACCTGGTCAACGAGGCGGCGCTGCACGCGGCGCGGCTGGACAAGTCCTTCGTGGAGATGGACGACTTCGAGGCGGCCAAGGACAAGGTGATCATGGGCTCGGAGCGCAAGTCCATGATCATCTCGGACCGCGACAAGACGATCACCGCCTACCACGAGGCCGGGCACGCGCTGGTGGCCAAGCTGGTGCCGGGGGAGAAGGACCCGGTGCACAAGGTGAGCATCATTCCGCGGGGGCCGGCCCTGGGGGTGACGGTGCAGCTCCCGGAGGAGGACCGGCTCAATTTCTCCAAGGTGTACGCCCGCAACACCATCGCCATTTTGATGGGCGGGCGCATCGCCGAGGAGCTGATATTCGACGGGCAGCAGACCACCGGCGCCTCCAACGACCTGGAGAAGGCCACGGACTTCGCGCGCAAGATGGTCTGCGAGTGGGGCATGAGCAAGGATCTGGGCCCGCTGACCTTCGGCAAAAAGGAGGAGGCCATCTTCCTGGGGCGCGAGCTGTCGCAGCACCAGGACTACAGCGAGAAGACCGCCCAGGACATCGACGCAGAGGTCAAGCGCATCGTGCTGGAGAACTACGAGCGCGCCGAGACCCTGCTGCGGGAAAACATCGACACGCTGAACAAGCTGGCCGAGTCGTTGCTCGAGTACGAGTCGCTCGACGGGCAGGACGTGGACGTCATCGTGCAGGGCGGCACCATCAACCGCAAGATCGAGCCCGATGGCGGCGCCACCTCGGGCCAGACCGGCGGGAAGGACGAAGAGGAGGACGAAGACCGGGTGGAGGGATCGATTCTGAGCCCGCAGCCCGTGGGAGAGAATAGCTGATATCGCGGATTCCGCCGGGACGGGCCGCGGGTGGGGGAGCCCTCGCCTGCGAGAACGCTCGACGGGATACGGGATAGACATGTACCGGGACCTCGAAGCAGACCTCGACGCGCGAAGGCGCGAAGGGACGACGAAGGCCCCGACGCGCGATCCGGGCGGCGGCGCGCGGGAAGCCGTACAAAGCCGTAAAGAGCCGTAGGCGAGACCGATTTCATTATTTTTTGTTCCTGTTCGTACGATTGAGCGCATGAACGTGACCGCGACAGACCGGATAAGGGAGCGGGTCAAAATAAGGTCTGCAAGTCAGGGCGTCGAGGCGCCCGGCTGGCAAGGCGCGAGGAGGGCGAATATTGGTGGATATTTAACCGACGAGCAACGCAGCCAGCCGGGATGGATCGGCGTCCCGACTGCAGAGTTTATTTTGACCCGCTCCCTAACTGGGGAGCACCCCGAGACATTGACGTTCGGTGGGTTGACCCTCGACTGGTCGCGGACCTACCTGATGGGCGTGGTCAACGTCACGCCGGACTCCTTCTCGGATGGAGGCCAGTTCTACGACGGGGACACCGCGGTGGCGCACGGGCGACGCCTGGCTGCGGAGGGAGCCGACCTGCTCGATATCGGCGGGGAGTCCACGCGGCCCGGGGCCGAGCCGGTGAGCGCGGCCGAGGAGCGCGCGCGGGTGGTGCCGGTGATCGAGGCGCTGCGCCAGCAGACCGATGGGGTCCTGTCCATCGACACCTACAAGGCCGAGGTGGCCCTGGCCGCGTGTCGGGCCGGGGCGCAGGTGGTCAACGACATCTCGGGGCTCACGCTGGATCCGGAGCTCGGCGCCGCGGTGGCCGAGGCCGGGGCGGCGCTGGTGGTGGGGCACATCCGGGGCACGCCGCGGACCATGCAGCAGGACGTGACGTATCGGGATGTGCTGGACGAGGTGGGCGGCGCCCTGGAGGCGTCGGTGGAGCGGGCGGTGGCGGCGGGGGTGGCGCGCGAGCGCGTTCTGGTGGATCCGGGCATCGGGTTCGGCAAGGGCGTGCGGGGGAACCTGCTGCTTTTGCGAGGGCTGGGGGCGCTGCGGGCCCAACTCGGCTGCGCCGTGGTGGTGGGGGCCTCTCGCAAGGCATTCATCGGTCGGCTCAGCGGGGCGGAGGTGGACGACCGGCTGCCGGGCACCCTGGCGGCGCACACCCTGGCGCAGGCCGCCGGGGCGGACGTGCTGCGGGTCCACGACGTGGCCGCGGCCCGGCAGGCCGCCCTCGTGACGGACGCCCTGCTGGCGGCCGGGGCGGAGGGGGGCTAGGCCATGCTCGACTTCCTCTCCGGCCTGGTGGGCAGCCTCTCCACCCGCGACCTCCTGCTCGGAACGGTGGACGTGGCGCTGGTGGCCTACCTCATCTACCGCGTGCTGCTGATGATCCGCGGCACCCGGGCCGCCCAGATGATCGCTGGCATGGTGATCATCGGCGTGGCCTACCTGGCCTCCACGCGCTTCGAGCTGGGGACCCTCGGCTGGCTGCTCGACAACTTCCTGCAGTACTTCATCATCCTGATCATCGTGGTGTTCCAGGACGACATCCGGCGGGCCCTGATGCGCATGGGGCGCCGGATGTTTTTGGCCCGGCGGCAGCGCGAGGAGCTGTACCTGGTGGAGGAGGTGGTGCGCGCCGTGGAGCGCATGGCGCGGCTGCGGGTGGGAGCGCTCATCGTGTTCGAGCGCGTGGCCAGCCTCGACGAGTTCATCCAGCCCGGCACCATCCTGGACGCCAAGGTTTCCCGGGAGATCCTCTGGTCCATCTTCCGGGTGGACGCGGAGAACCCGGTGCACGACGGCGCGGTGATCATCCGGACGCTGCGCATCTACCAGGCCGGCGCGCTGCTGCCGCTTTCTCAGCTCACCGAGCTGGAGCGGAGCCTGGGGACGCGGCACCGGGCGGCCCTCGGCATCACCGAGGAGACCGACGCCGTATCGGTGGTGGTCTCCGAGGAGCGCGGCTCCATCTCGGTGTGCCACCTGGGCCAGATCGTCCAGAACGTGGACGCGGACAACCTGCGGGCCACGCTGCTCAACATCTTCCGCCGGCCTCGCTCGGGGCCGGTGCGGGAGGTGGAGGATCCGGACAAGGACTCCGAGGTGTCCAAGGACCGCATCGAGGACGACGAGCTGTCCGGGACGCCGGCCGAGTCCGGGGGGCGGAGGTAGGGCGCCATGAAGGAGTTTCTCAAGCGCGCCTTCACCGAGCACCTGGCCCTCAAGGTCCTGTCCCTGGGGCTCGCCCTGGTGCTGTTTCTCATCGTCCGGGCGGACAAGGACGCCGTGGCGTTCGGCTACGTGGTGGTGCACTACCAGTTCGACCGCAGCGGCTACGTGCTCACCTCCAAACCCCCGCGGCAGCTTCGCATCCGCGTGGTGGGGCCCTGGTCCAAGGTGAACCGCTTCGACGATCGCCAGCTCAAGCCCCTGCGCCTCAAGGTGGAGGGTGGCAAGAAGCAGAGCATCAGCTTCCAGCCGGAGATGTTCAAGGTGCCGCGCGGGCTGCGAGTGGCGGCCATCTCGCCCCCCACCGCCGAGATCCGGGTGGAGAAGCTGGTGGAGCGCAAGGTGCCGGTGACGGTGCGCGTGGTGGGGGAGCCGGCCAAAGGCTACGCCCTCAAGGGCAAGCCCGAGATGTCGCCGTCGTCGGTGCTGCTGCGGGGCCCCAAGGGCGCCCTGGAGCGGCTGCTGCGCTCGGGCCTCGCCCTGTCTCCGCTGGACGTGACCAACGCCGAGGGCCCGCTGGAGCAGACCCTGGAGGTGGTGACGCTGCTGCCGGACTTCACCGAGGCGCTGACCTCCAACCGCATCAAGGTGCGCCAGGACATCGTGGCGCAGAGCGGCGAGAAGGCGCTGTCCGAGGTGCCGGTGGAGCCCTTCGGGTTCAAGGAGACGCGCTTCACCCCGCGGCTGGACGCGCCGGAGGTGGGCGTGTGGCTCAAGGGCCCGCTGCCGGTGCTCGAGGACCTCGACCCCAAGAAGCTCAGCCTCATGCTGGATCTCGGGGACGTGGGCCGGCGCGGTGTCATCCCGCAGTCGGTGGTCAAGGAGGTCGCACCCAAGGACGTCAAGGGGCTGCCGGCCGGGGTCACGGCCCACAAGGTCGTGCCCTCTCGCATCACGGTCCGACTCATCCGTCCCGAGCCGCGGCCGCGGCCGCCGGCCCGGCCCGACGCGCCGTGATGACGTCCCCGCCGTGACGGCGGGGACGCGGGATCGGGGCGCGGGCGCGGGCGAGGCCGCCGGCGATGAGTTTAGCGCTTAT
>CAYFWA010000384.1:0-6655 GCA_964346625.1 uncultured Myxococcales bacterium | reverse complement strand
CGCGGGCTCGAAGGCGACGCTGCCAAGACGTACTTTGGCGTGCTCTCCGCCGGCCCGCGCATCTCCATCCGGCCGTGGGATCCCAAGACGCCCTATCTGCGCGTGATCAAGGCCGCCCCCCGCGCAAAGCGCTACGCGACGTATCTCGCCCAGAGCCAGGAGCACGGCGCCACGCCCTCGTTCTACCTGGACTGCGCGCACCATTTCCGTCGCCTCGGCAAGCGGCGGCTGGCCATGCGGATCCTCACCAACCTCGCGGAGCTGGAGCTGGAAAACCCCGCCCTGCTGCGGGTGCTGGCTCACCGGCTGGCCCAGGTGGGCGCCCTCGACCTGGCGGTGTCGGTGTTCGACCAGGTCCGCGCTCTGCGCCCCGAGGAACCCCAGTCCTACCGGGACCTCGCCCTCGTGCTCGAGCGCCGGGCCGACCGAATGCGGCGGCGGGGCCGCCCGGGCCGCGCCCGGGCCCGCGCCGACTACCGCCGGGCCCTGCGGCTGCTGGCCCGGGTGGTGATGGGTCGCTGGCAGCGCTTCTCCGAGATCGAGGTCATCGCGCTCACGGAGCTCAACAACATCGTGCCCAAGGCGCGGCGCCTGGGGGTGCGGCGCCTGCCCGTGGACAAGCGGCTCATCAAGCACCTGGTGATGGATGTTCGGATCGTCATGACCTGGGACGCGGATCAGACGGACATGGATCTGCACGTGGTGGAGCCCTCGGGCGAGGAGGCCTACTACGCCCACAACCGCACCACCATCGGGGGCATGGTGACCCGCGACTTCACCCGGGGCTACGGCCCGGAGGTCTACGCCGTGCGGCGGGCCATGCGGGGCCGCTACCGCATCCGGACCAAGTACTACGGCAGCTCCGCGGCCAAGCTCGCCGGCGGGGTCACCCTCCAGGTGGACGTCTACACCCACTACGGCCGCCCCAACCAGCGCCGCCGCTCCCTCACCCTGCGCCTCACCAAGCGCAAGGAGACCTTCGATGTGGGGGCCATCCGGTTTTGATCGGCGTCCGCCAGAGCTGGGAGACCGGCCCGGCGAGGGCAGTGACCAGGGTGAGGGTGGCCGACGCGAAGAGCAGACGCCAGGCATCGGGTCGACGGCGACGGATCGCCACCAGCACGATCAACAGGAACACGATCCCAAAGGCGACGTTGGTCCCTACCGAGAGCATCTGCGTGACGCTCAGCAGGGCGGTCTCGGAAGACGAATCGGGAAGATACTTCATGGCAGACGGATGATATCGGGTCTCTTCGGGCTGTCGACCGACCTTTGTCCGGCGGTTGACCAGACAAAGTGTCCCGAAACAGGCATGGGGTGTCCCGAAAGCACGCTGTGTGTCATAATTTTACGGGACACATTGTCGGGGAGGGCTCCTCAGCGGACCGCAATCGCGTCGAGAGGGCGCATGCCCTTATAAGTTACTAATATAATAGGTATATATAGGTGTTGATTCAAAAGGCGCGAGGAGCAGACGGATGAGAGAATCTCTTCCGTATGTTACCGAGCGCAGGAAATCTGTATCAAAACAAGTGAGACACTTCCCGGTGCAGCACCCGGTAAACCGGCCCAATGAGACGGTTCAAGCCTGGCACGCTCGTTGCTCTGATTACAGTGACGAAACTCGAGTCAGACTCGAGTCAGAGCAACCACCTTCGACACACGGCCGCGCGCCCGCTGCCGGGCGCGCCTCGAGGAGAGGACTGTCATGGAGATGTTTTGTTTTCAGTGCGAGCAGACGCTCAAGGGACAAGGGTGTACGGCCAAGGGGGTCTGCGGCAAGGACGCCGAGACCGCCGCGCTGCAGGATCTGATCGTGCACGGGCTCAAGGGGCTCTCCATGTACGCCCACCGCGCCCGAGAGCTCGGCGCCAGCGATCCGGAGATCGACCGGTTCACCCTGGAGGCCATGTTCGCCACGGTGACCAACGTCGCATTCGACGCCGACCGGCTCGTGGAGATGCTGGGCCGCCTGGCCGAGCTGCGCGATGCGGCCAGGGACCTGTACGAGAAGGCCTGCGCCGACAAGGGCCAGGCTCCGGAGGTGCTCGGCGGACCGGCGAGCTGGTCCCCGGCGTCCGGCAAGGCGGACTTGGCGCAGCAGGGTCGGGACGTGGCGATTCCGACGCGTCAGCAGGCGCGCGGCGAGGACGTGGTGGGCGTGGAGGAGCTCATCGTCTACGGTATCAAGGGCATGAGCTCCTACGCCGATCACGCGTGGATCCTGGGCAAGCGGGACGACGCCGTGGCTGCCTTCATCCACCGGGCCCTGGCCATGCTCACCGAGCCCCAATCCCTGGATACGCTGCTGGGGCTCGCCCTTCAGACCGGCGAGGTGAATCTCCGGGTGATGGAGCTGCTCGACCAGGGGCACACCGAGACCTTCGGCCACCCCGAGCCCACGCCGGTGCGCGTTACCCCTCGCCGGGGCAAGTGCATCCTGGTCTCCGGGCACGACCTGGCCGACCTCGAGGCGCTGCTCGAGCAGACCGAGGGCAAGGGGATCGACATCTACACCCACGGCGAGATGCTGCCCGCCCACGGGTACCCGGAGCTCAAGAAGCACGCGCACCTGGCGGGCAACTACGGTGGGGCCTGGCAGGACCAGCGCAAGGAGTTCGAGGCCTTCCCCGGCGCCATCCTGATGACCACCAACTGCATCCAGCGCCCCAAGGAAAGCTACCAGGCGCGCATCTTCACTACGGGGCTGGTGTCCTGGCCCGGGGTGACCCACGTGCCCGACCAGCAGTTCGGCCCGGTGATCGAGGCCGCGCTGGCCGCCCCGGGGTTCACCGAGGACGAGGAGGAGGAGACCATCCTCGTCGGATTCGGTCACGAGGCGGTGATGGGCGTGGCCGACAAGGTCATCGACGCGGTGAAGGCCGGCGCGGTGAAGCGCTTTTTCCTCGTGGGGGGCTGCGACGGCGCCAAGTCCGGACGCAACTACTACACCGATTTCGCCCAGGCGGTGCCCGAGGACTGTGTCATCCTGACGCTGGCCTGCGGCAAGTACCGCTTCAACAAGCTCGACTTCGGCGACATCGGTGGCATCCCGCGGCTGCTGGACATCGGGCAGTGCAACGACGCCCACTCCGCCGTGCAGATCGCCCTGGCCCTGGCCAAGGCCTTCGACACCGACGTCAACGGTCTGCCGCTTTCCATGGTGCTGTCCTGGTACGAGCAGAAGGCCTGCGCCATCTTGCTGAGCCTGCTGCACCTCGGGGTGCAGAACATCCGACTGGGCCCCACCTTGCCGGCCTTCGTGACGCCGGCCGTGCTCGACGTGCTGGTGGACAAGTTCCAGATCGCCCCCATCACCAACGTGCAGGACGACCTCCAGGCCATGATGCAGTGATGCAGTGATGCAGTGAGTGATGCAGTGATCGTGCTTTCCCCTCCGCGCACCGGCCCCCGGCGTTCGTCTCCGGGGGCCGGTGCTTTTTCGAAGCGCCTTGATTGGCGCCGATGAGGTACCACTGAGGATTGGATTAAGGGGGAGAAAGGGAAAGGGTAGGGGGAGGGCGGACCGCTATGCGCGGCCTTCCTGGCGACGCTGCCGCTGCTGGCGGCGTTGCAGCTCACGAGCGAGCTTGTGGGCGGTGGGCGTCTGGAACTCGTCTGGTTGCGCGGCGGCGTCGGGCTGCTCACGGAGCGTCTCGGCGAAGCGCGAGAGGCTCACCGCATCCTGCACCAGGCGAGCCTCGGCGCTGGGCTGCGGGGACGGGACCTCGTCGAGCACCTCCTGGACCTGCGCGATGCTGACCCGGTCCAGCCCCGCCTCGGCAAGGGCCTCGGGCGGGGGGGCGTGGTCGCCGAGGCCGCGCAGCACGGCCCCCGCGAGCACCACGCGGGGCGTGGCGGGCTGCTCGAGCAGCAGGGACTGCGCCTGAACCAGGGCCCGCAGCCCCCGCTGCCGCCGCGCCTCGTCCACGGAGGGCAGCGCCTTGACGAGGCTCACCAGGGCGTCGATCACCGACTCCCCCGGGCCGTCGCCGCTTCGCTCCAGGGTGCCCACGCACTGATCCGCGTGGGGGCACCACTGGGCGCAGCCCAGATCGATCTCGGGGTTGCGGAACCGGAAGCCGCAGGCCGGACAGCGGCCCTTGCTCTCGTCCTTGAAGAACTCGACCTGGACTCCGCAAGCGGGGCACTCCACGTCATAGATGGCTCCGGCGTCCCAGTATCGCGAATCCTGGCCGGGGCACTTCATGGCAATCCTCCTTCGGGAAAAGCTATGCACGTCTCTCGTATCCGCAACTTTCCTTATGCAGCCCGCGTGCCAAGTCACTGGTCGGCCACGCTGCGCGGCGGACCTGGATCGCAGGCTTGCCGCGCAGGCCTGGCTCGCAGGATCTCGGGGAAGCCGGATGGGGATGGGGATGGGGATGGGGTCCGAGCCCGGGGTCGATCGCCGAAGAGTTGGCCAGGCGGTTGCGGTGAGCCGCCCCTTGGGCCTACAATCGACGCTGCGCCCTGCGGGGTGCTGCCTGCGTTCCCATCGGAGCGAGCCAGCGCAATAGATCCAGCGAGGCGTGTTGGGTGCTCATGAGCAAAGACCCTTGTGACGGGATCTCCTCCGTGGCGTCTTCGCAACCGTTTCGGGCGGCGCAGGCCTCCCCCAAGCTCTCCGCGTCCATCTACCGCACGCTGTTGGAGACGTCGCCGGACGCGATGATCATCGTGGACTCCGAGGGGTGCATCACCTGGGTGAACGAGGCCACGGCGAAGATCTACGGCCGATCCGGTCCAGCGGACTTCCTCGGACAGCCCGTCGCGCCCCTCGTCTCCCCCGACGACCCGAGCGCGTTGCGCGAGACCCTCCGCCTGGTGGCGCAGGAGGGGGAGACCATCCGCCTGGAGTGTCGGTTTCGACCCGCCGGCGGCGCGGTGCGTTATGCCGCGGTGCACATCGGCCTGGCGCGCGGAGACGACGGGGCACACGACGGCTTCGTGGCTACGGTGCGCGACGTCACCGAGTCCCACGAGGCGAAGGAGGCGCTGATGGCGTCCCGGGAGATGCTCCAGCAGGTGCTGGACACCATCCCCGTGCGCGTCTTTTGGAAGGATCGCAATCTGGAGTATCTCGGCTGCAATCTGCTGCTGGCGCGAGACGCCGGCCTGGAGCGCGCCGCGGAGATCGTCGGTCGCACCGACTACGACGTGGCCTATCGCGAGCAGGCCGCCATCTATCGAGCCGACGATCGGGAGGTGATCGAGAGCGGCATCCCCAAGATCAACTATGAGGAGCCCCAGAGCGGCGCCGACGAGCGGCTCCGCTGGCTGCGCACCAGCAAGATCCCGCTGCGCGATCCCCAAGGGAACATCATCGGGGTGCTGGGGACCTACGATGACATCACCGCCGAGCGGGAGGCGGCCCTGGATCGCGAGCGCCGGAACCGGGCGCTCAGCGAGGCCAACGAGGAGCTCCGGCGGATCCACCGGGTCAAGGACGAGTTCGTGGCCATGGTGAGCCACGAGCTGCGCACCCCGCTGGTCACCGGGATCGGCTATCTGGAGCTGCTGCTGGACGGTCGGCTCGGCGAGCTGCCGGAGCGGGCTCGGGATCGGCTGCAGGTCGCTCATCGCAACCTGCTGCGGCTCTCGTCCATCATCCAGAACCTGCTGAGCTACCAGAGCGTGATCAAGCCCGGCGCCCACACGTCTCTGGGGATCGCCGCCGTGGCGCCGGCGCCGGTGCTCCGCGACTGCGTGAGCGACTTCAAGGTGCGGCAGCGGGACGCCGCGCAAAGGCTGGAGACTGCCTTCGACCTGAAGCTTCCGCCCGTGCTGGTGGACGAGGAGCTGCTCCGCGTGGTGCTGTCGAACCTGCTGGACAACGCGGCCCGCCACGCGGGAGCGCAGGCGCACATCCGGCTCCTGGCGCGCCGGGTGGAGGACGGCGTGGAGCTGGTGGTGCAGGATGACGGGCGCGGGATGGAGCCGGAGCTCATGGCGAGCGCCTTCGAGCCCTTCGTCAAGTCTTCGGAGAGCCACGGTGGCTCCGGGCTCGGCCTCGCCATCGTCCAGGGCATTCTGCGCGCCCACGACGCCCGGCTGTCTTTGGAGAGCGCGCCGGGGGAGGGCACCGCCATCCGCTTCGTGCTGCCCGTGGCCTCGAAGGACCCCTTCCCCCGGCCGGTGGGGGAGAAAGCGCTCACGCCGGTGCTGGGGGTGCCGGCCAGCGGGCGCATCGCGGTGGTGGAGGATGACGCCGACACCCGTGAGTTCTTGCGGATCGCCTTGCTCAAACGGGGCTTCACGGTGGTGGAGGCCTCCTCCGCCGAGGAGGCGCTGCGGACCATCGACTTCAGGAACGTGGATCTATGCCTGCTGGACTACTCGCTGCCCGGCGAGGACGGCTGCGCCTTTTGTCGCAAGATCCGCGCAGATTCGGACCGAAAGACGCTCCCGGTGCTGATGCTGAGCGCCCGGGCGGAGCAGCGCGCGCGAGCCGCCGCCGAGGCGGCAGGATGTGACGCGTACCTGCTCAAGCCTCTGTCCCTCGATACGCTGGTTCGGGAGATCGCGGCCGCCCTCGAGCGGAACCAGTCGGAGCCCTGACCCGGCGTAGCCGGAATCAAAGAGGTCCCGGCTACGCCGGGTTAGGCCCCGGTCACGAATAAGGTGTCCAGTTCAGGGCGCCGAGGCGCCCGGC
>CAYFWA010000383.1:0-6687 GCA_964346625.1 uncultured Myxococcales bacterium | reverse complement strand
GACAGAATTGCGCCTCGGCGCCCTCGGTGCGTCGAACTCATTCTTGCGCGAGCCCATACACGCTGGATCAACGGTCGTTCCCGGGGACGCCGCCGGGTTGAGGTGGCGGTGCGACCCGGTGAGGTGGCGGTGGGGCCCGGTGGCGTCTCGCTCACCGTCACGTGGTAGCCCGAGAGACGTAGCCCGAGACGTAGCCCGAGACGTAGCCCGAGACGTAGCCCGAGCGGCTCGCCCGAGACGTCGCCCGAGACGTCGCCCGAGACGCGGCTGCATCCGGTCACCGCTCGCCGCGGACGCGACCGCGGCGGGCAGCTCAGTCCATTCTCGCGCGGACGCGGGCCAGCGTCGCGGGCGTCACGGCGGCCCGCTCCTCCAGGTCGGCCAGCGAGGCCGCCACCCGGTCCACCTCCCACCCCCAGCGGCCGCGGAGCCCGCGGGCCACGCGAGCCACCCCCTCGGCCGAGACCAGGCCCGCTTCGCAGAAGACGGCGCTGGCCTGCAGCGCCTCCCGGGCGGTGCGCACGGGGGGGGCGAAGGGCGCGGCGTAGCCCGGGTCCCGCCCCCGGGTCAGGATCACCAGCGCCAGGGCCACCTGGGCCCGCCCGGCGGCCTGGACCGCGGCGTCCAGCATGGGGCGGATGGACTTGCGGCGCACCCCGGCGTCGCGCAGGGCCTGGCCCAGCGCGTCCCCCTCCAGCGCGCCCCGCTGGGCCGCGTCGAGCAGATGAAAGACCTGGGCGTCGGACTCCCAGTCGTCTCCCACCACCACGAGGCGGGCGTAGCGCGGGAGCTCGGCGACCAGCAGCCAGTGGGCCGTGAGCTTGTACTCCACCTGGTGCTTGAGCTGCTTGAAGCGTCCCTGGATCGCCAGGGTGAGCTGATCCTTGAAGATGAACCCGTCGGGCTGCAGCCCGTCGAGGAGCATCTTGCGCTGGATCACCGGCGCGAGCTGGGGCGGGCTGGCCGAGACGAAGTAGATGGGGCTCTGGCGCGGGTGGGGAGCCGGCCCGCGCCGGCACTCCTGCAGGATCTCGGCGGTGCCCGGGATGGCGCGCTTGTCGATGGCCATCTCCAGGGGGATGCGCAGCAGCCCCGTGAGGCTCTTGAAGTCGGTGTCCAGGTAGGTCTTGTCCACGTCCCACACGAACACCGGCCCCTCGTAGTCCGCGGGCAGCACCCGCTCGTTGATCCGGAGCAGCGGGTAGGGAGAGGTCATCGCGGCGAGAGGGGGGGCTCGAACAGCGGGCGGTTGTCCGCCTCCCAGCGGGCCGGCAGGGTCATGAGCTGCTGCAGCACGTCCCGCGGGTCGGCCCCCTCGTGCAGGATGGCGTGCACGCCACGGCAGATGGGCAGGTCCACTCCGTGCTCCTGGGCCCAGTCCACCACCACGCGGGCATTGGGCACGCCCTCGGCTACCTGGCCGAGCCGCTCCAGCGCCTGCTGAAGCGGCGTGCCGTCGGCCAGCATGCGCCCGACGCGGTGGTTGCGCGACAGCTCCGAAAACGCCGTTACCACCAGGTCTCCCGCGCCCGAGAGCCCGGAGAAGGTGCGCCGATCGGCGCCCATGCGCTCGCCGAGGCGCAGCATCTCGTCCAGGCCCCGGGAGATGAGCAGCGCCAGGGTGTTGTCGCCGTAGCCCAGGCCGCGGCACACGCCGCCGGCGATGGCGATGACGTTCTTCACGGCGCCCCCGAGCTCCACCCCCAGCACGTCCCGGCTGGCGTAGACCCGGAACCAGGGATCCCGCAGGGCGCTCACCGCCAGGCGCACCACCTCGTCGTAGCGCGAGGCCACCACCGTGGCGCCGGGCACGTTTTTCATGATCTCCACGGCCAGGTTCGGCCCCGACAGCGCGCCCAGCTTGCGGCAGCAGGTCTCCTGGGCGAGCACCTCGGTCATGCGCGCGTAGGTGCCCGCCTCCAGGCCCTTGGTGGCGCTTACCAGCACGTGGTCGCCCCGCACCCGGTCTCCCAGGTCCCGGGCCACCTCCCGGAAGGACTTGGACGGGATGGCCACGAGGATGAGCTGACAGCGGTCGGCGATCCCGTCGAGATCGGCGGTGGCCTCGATGGGCTCCGAGAGGGAAAACCCCGGCAGGTATCGTTCGTTGGCCCGTTCTCGGTTGATCTGCGCGGCCCGGGATGCGTCGCGCACCCACAGCAGCGCCCGGTGTCCGGCCCGGCCCACGAGCTGGGCGAGGGTGGTGCCGAAGGCGCCGCCCCCCACCACGCCCACGGGCTTGGTAAGCGGCGTCGATTGCTCCGCGTCCAGGGGGATGGGTGCTGCGCTGCCCGCGCTGCCCGCGCTGCCCGCGCCGTTCACGCTGCCCGCGCCGCCCGCGTTGCCCGCGCCGCCCGCGTTGCCCGCGCCGCCCGCGTTGCCCGCGCCGCCTGCGTTGCCCGCGCCGCCCGCGTTGCCCGCGCCGCCCGCGTTGCCCGCGCTGCCCGCGCTGCCCGCGCCGCCCGGCTTGCTCGCGCTACCCGAATCGTCCGTCATGCGCGCACCTCCGCGCTCCCGCTCCCGGCCACCACCGGGTCCAGCTCCAGGCCATCGAGGCGGTTGCGATAGTAATAAAGCAGCTTCATGTCCCCGGGAAACAGCCGATCACCGCGCCGCTGGATCACCGCGGGCTCGTGGTAGGTGCCGAAGTAGCGCAGCCCGTCTGAGACGATGGACTGCGGGTCCTTGCCGAAGGGCACCGCGTCCGCGGCGATCCTGCCCTGCTCGGCGAGCCCCTGCAGGGCCGTACAGAGCCGGTCCACGGCGGGGTACACGTCGTCCAGCGACACGCCCCCCAGCTCGCCCGCGGTGCGCAGGAACCGGAACAGATCCTTTTCGGGTGAGCGCGCCCGCAGCAGCGCGAAGGTGGCGTAGGCGAGCTGGTGGGTGGACAGGTACGTCGCGTCCTGGCGCAGCACCCGGGTCACCGCCTGGCCCGCCTCCCGGGTATACTCGGCGTCCCGCTGCGGGTCGAAGCCGGGCCGGTCGCCGGTGAGCACGTAGCGGCTGGTGTCCACCGGGCGCCCGCGCCCGTCCACGCTGGTGCCGTCGGCGAGCACCCGGTTGCCGAACACGTCCAGGGGCTCGGACAGCCGCATCACGATGCGGGCGTCCAGCGAGATCAGCTTGCGCGCGAAGTCCAGGATCTGCCTCGGTCGCGAGGACTCGTCGTCCTCGATGATGAAGCGGGATCTGCCCACCCCGGCCAGGTGATCGCTGATCAGCGTGCGCGCCTCGAGCACCAGGCCGTAGCTCAGGGTGCAGGGGACGATGAACACGTCGGGCTGCGACACCTTGCGCCGCAGGTTGTTGACGAAGGCTTGCAGGCCGCAGCCCAGCAGCCCGAGCTTGAGCCGCTGCTCCACCGCGCCGGAGCGGCTGCGGGTGCCCCCCGGGAAAAACAGGTTGTGATAGCCGTACTCCATGGAGACCGTGGCGTACTCCTTGAGCACCCGCTTGTACAGGTCCGCCTGCTTGCGCCGGTCCACCTTGTAGGCCCCCAGGTTGTTCATGAAAAACGACAGCAGGGGGTTGGTAAACAGGTTGAGCCCCGCCCCGTAGGTGAACGGCGGCAGCCCCAGCAGAAACAGGCCGTAGCCCAGGATGATGGAGTCCAGGTTCGAAAGGTGGGTGGGGGCCAGGATCACCGTCCCGCGCTTGGCCAGGGAGCGGATGGTGTCGGTGGCGCCGCTGAGCAGCACCCGCTCGCGCAGGTTGGGAAGGTCCGGGAGCTGACTCAAAAGCGACAGCGGCGAGACCGCCTTGACCATCAGGCCGGCGCCCACGGGCAGCACGCGGGTGGTGAAGGCGTAGACCCGCGGGTCGAAGTGGCCCACCACCTCCCGGGCGAAGCGGTCCGCGCTCTGGCGCAGCAGCTCCACCTGCTCGGTGACCGAGCCCTTGAGGAGCTGCTGCTTGAGCTCCCGGTAGAATCGGCGCTGCTCTTTGGCCGTGCGGTCCCGCGGCGCGCGCTTGAGCCGCTGATTCTCCTCGTACAGCGTGTCGGCCAGCACGTCCTCGATGGCGGGGCCGCCCCGCTGCGCCTCCTCGCGGACCTGCTCCACCACGCGGCTCACCACCTCCACCACGGCACGTTCCCGGTCTTCCTTGCGCATTGGGTGCTCCCTGGCTGGGGGTGAGCCCCGAAAAACCGCGCTTTTTCGGGGCGAGGGGGGATGGGACATCCTCCCCTCGAACGAGTACCGATGATAGAGGTCACCCTCGGCAAAGTCCAGGGGGGGCCGGCGTCCCCCGAGCCACGCTACCCCTCCGACGCGACGTAGGTTGGCGCGCCGGTATCGTCCCGGCGGATCTCCACCGCGACGTCGTGGCCGCCGCACAGCGCCTCGTCCGCGGCGCGCAGGGCCTTGAAGTCGTGCCCCTCGAGAAAGCCGGCCAGCAGGGTCAGCTCGGCGTCCAGCCGCTCCAGGGCGGCGGGGTCCTGCTCGGCCCGGGCCTCCATCTCATCGGACAGGGCCTCGTCCTGCCTCGCCCGGAGCGCCCTCCGGGCCGCGGTCTCGATTCAGTGGTCGGCGAGCGAGAGCCGGATCCGGGTCCGGGTCCGGGTCCGGGTCCGGGTCCGGGTCCGGGTCCGGGGACCGGCCGGGTGGGGCGCCGCCGTGGCGTTTCTCTGCTCGTTTTCGCCGTGGTCGTCCATGAATACGGGCTCTGTGGCTCAGTTGCAGGTGTAGTAGATGGTGCCGTTCCACACCCGGGGCCGGTTGACGGTGCCCAGGGGGTAGCCGACTCCGATGCCCTCGTAGAACGACAGATCGCTGTTGGACGCGTACAGGTCGCCCTCGGTACCGCCGTTGGTGTACTTGAACCCCGTCCCCGACGTGGACACCAATAAAAAGGCCCGCCGCTGCCCAGCGTTCATCGGGATGCTCAGTGACAGGTTGAGCGGGGTCGGGTTGCCGGTGCCGTTGCCGGTGACGGTGACCTGCGCGGCCAGGGTCCAGCCGCTCGTGGAGGTCTCGTAGCCCATATAGGAGCCGGCGCGATGATAGACCTCGATGTCGTAGCTGCCGGTGCCGCTGAGGTGGATGTCGAAGCTGTTGATGGTGAGATTTCGCTGCGCCACCAGGTCGAACATGTTCCCCGCGTGGCCGTTGTCCGTCACGTAAGTCGTCTCCAGGGGATTGTCGCAGGCCACGGCCTCGGTGTGGCACTGCGCGTCGCAGCCGTCCCCGGGGGTGGTGTTGCCGTCCTCGCACTGCTCACCGGCCGTGGTGTTCACGTAGTTGTCGCCGCAGATCACCTCCGTGCAGTCGGGATCGCAGGTGGCCGACTCGCCGCCGTCGTCGCAGTACTCACCGGCGGCGGCGTTGCGGTAGCCGTCGCCGCACTGCTGCGGGGTACAGTCGTGGTCGCAGGTGGCGGTCTCGCCGCCGGTGTCGCAGACCTCCCCGGCGGTGGTGTTGAGCAGGCCGTCGCCGCAGCTCGCCGAGGTGCAGTCGGTGTCGCAGGTGGCCGACTCCCCGCCCGCGTCGCAGGCCTCGTTGGCCGCGGGGTTGAGCTTGCCGTCGCCGCACACCGCCTCGGTGCAGTCGCTGTTGCAGTCGGCCGTGTTCACGCCCCCCTCGTCGCAGTCCTCGCCGGCCAGGGTGTTCAGGGTGCCGTCGCCGCAGGTCGCCGGCGTACAGTCCGCGTCACAGGTGGCCGACTCGCCGCCGTCGTCGCACTGCTCGTCGCCCGCCACCACGCCGTCGCCACAGCCGGGGTTGCAGACGGAGGGCTCCCCGCTGCAGCTATAGCCCGCCTCCACGGAGCAGTCCGCGGCGCAGCCGTCCCCGGCGGTGTTGTTGCCGTCGTCACAGGCCTCGGCGGACATCACCAGGCCGTCGCCGCACACCGGGGCGCACACGCTCGGCTCCCCGTCGCAGCTCCAGCCCGTCTCCACGGTGCAGCCCGCGTCGCAGCCGTCCCCCGGCGTCGTGTTGCCGTCGTCGCAGGCCTCGTTACCCAGGATCACGGCGTCGCCGCAACCCGGCACGCACACGCTCGGCTCCCCGTCGCAGCTCCAGCCCGCCTCCACGGTGCAGTCCGCCGCGCAGCCGTCCCCGTCCGCCGCGCCCGCGTCGTCGCACTCCTCCCCCGGCCCCACCACGCCATCGCCGCAGGGCACGGTGCACACGCTGAGCTCCTCCCCATCCGGGTTCTCACAGGCCCAGCCAACCTCGACCTCGCACTCGGCGTCGCAGCCGTCCCCCGCCTCCAGGTTGCCGTCCTCGCACGCCTCGGACTCCGCCCGGATCCCGTCCCCACACTCGATCTTCCCGCTCCCCGTGGCGCAGCCCCCCGCGCCACCCGCCAGCAGCACCAGCAGCCCGGCGAGCAAGGCGACACCCACCCCGACGGTTCTCACCCCGGCGGTGCGCGTTTCGGCGGCGCCCACGCCGGCGCCACCCATCGTCCTCCTCCTCCTCGTTCTCGTGTCCCCAACCCTCTGGCGCAGCGTTGAAGAGCGTGTCGATTTCGTGGAAAAAACGGTCATATCGGGCTCCAGACCAAGCAAAGTCAAAGGCAACAGCGACCGACGATCGGGTGCGTCTGGGCGGGCCCCCGATCGGCAGATTCCACGCACATTCATCATAGCATAGCTTAATCGGGCTAGGGGAGCGCATCGCGCTCGGAGCCATTTGCGCTGTGGCCGCAGCCGCGCGCCCCGCGGGGCCCCCGCCCCTC
>CAYFWA010000382.1:4135-6731 GCA_964346625.1 uncultured Myxococcales bacterium | reverse complement strand
CACCCGACCCCAACTCACCCGACCCCAACTCACCCGACCCCAACTCACCCGACCCGACCCGACAAGCCGTTGCCAGCGCGCCGCGATGCCGGTATCGTACAGGGATAACAAAATTCTCGAGAGACTCGGTAGGGCTCGAGGGAAGGGACGATCTCCATGATCCAGATGGACATCCCGGCGGCATTCGTCTGCTCGCAGATCTTTGCCTACAACGGGCGGCACTGGCTCGGGCAAAAGACCCCGCAATGGACCGGCCGCTACGCAGCCCTGGCGGGCTGCTACGCCATGGGCGTCATCGGCGCCTGCGGCCTCTATCTGTACGCGGGCTGGCCCGAGTGGGAGATGATGTACTGGAGCGAGTGGGTGCGCATGGACACCGCAAGCTTCGGCGACTACTGGCTGGCCCTGGTGGCGCCGCTGTTTCTCGTCGCGCTGGGGGTCGCGGGCATCCTCGGCTTTCACTGGGCCCACCTGCAGATCGCCGCCGGCAAGCCCCGGCGGGTGTGGTGGGCCCTGTGGATCGGCGTGGCGCTGTCGCTGGGCATGGTGCTCATCACGCCGTCGGCGCCCATGCTGGTGGGGCACTATCACGACTACCACGCCTACATCGACGCGGCCCGCGCATCGCCGGACCCCTGGGACTACGGGGTGTTTACCCTCGGCCCGTGGACCGGGTGCATCCCCTTCGCGGCCTCGGACGCCCTACTGCAAAAGCACGGCCTGATCACCTTCTTCGGCCCGCGGTTCTTCGTCCCCTGGCTCATCGACATCCTCCTGTTTGTGGGCAGCGCCTGGTACGTGGCGCGCTGGTTCCGCACCGCCGGCCAGGACGGCTGAGACCACCGCGTCGAGCGCGCGCCACCGCGCCGCCGACAAAAACCCGTCGGGCAGCGCCGGCCGGGGCCGGCCCAGCGGCGGGTAGGCGTCGCGGCCGGCCGGGTTGTAGGGCAGCAGGGTGAGCCGCGCCGCGCCCGCGTCCCGGGCCAGGGCCGCCAGGGCCCGCAGGTTGTCGGGCGCATCGGTGACGCCCGGGATCACGGGCACGCGCACCTCCACGGGGACCCCCAGGGCCACGGTCCGGCGCAGGTTCGCCAGCACCAGGCGGTTGGGGCGGCCCAGGTGGCGCCGGTGGGCCGCGTCGTCGGCGAGCTTGAGGTCGTACTGCACGAGATCCACCTGCTCCAGCACGGGCCGCGCCGCCCTCCAGGGGAAGTGGCCGCCGGTCTGCACCAGCACGTGGGGCGCTGCCTCGCCCGCGTCGGTGGATTGCTCGGACGCCCGGCGCAGCGCCCGCAGCACGGCCTGCAGGTAGCCCGGATACAGCAGGCACTCCCCGCCCGAAAAGGTCACGCCACCGGCCGAGTGGCGGTAGTAGGCGCGATCCCGCAGGAGCCGCTCGGCCAGCTCAGCGGGCGCGTAGCGCCGCCCCAGACGCTGCAGCGCGCCCCCCGGGCAGACCCCGGCGCAGGCGCCGCAGCGCTGGCAGCGGCGCCGATCCACCCGCTGGGGAGCCGCCAAATCGACGGCGGAATGGGGGCAGGCCCGCGCGCAGCGGCCGCAGCCGATGCAGCGGTGCGCGTAGAAGGCGATCTCGGGCCGGGGGTCCTGGCTCGCGGGGCTGTGGCAGAAGCCGCAGCGCAGCCGGCAGCCCTTGAGAAACACCACCGTGCGCCAGCCCGGGCCGTCGTGGAGGCTGCCCCGGCGCACCGCCAGGACCCGGGGTCGGTCAGCGCGAGCCGCGCCCGTGGGCGGTCCATCGCCCGGGCCCTCGCCCGGTCTCCCCTCAGGCGGCATCACTTAGGGCTCGTCCAAGAACAACTTCGGCATTCGGCCGCCGAACCATCCCGGCCCGCGGCGTCGCTCGTCAGTTAAATACATCCGTGTATTCGCCATCCTCGCTCCTTGCGGGCCGGGCGCCTCGGCGCCCTCGGTGCTTCGAACTTGTTCTTGGACGAGCCCTTAGCAGGCGATGCTCGAGGTCCCGGGCGAGATAGCCGAAGCGGTAGACGTGGTTGTAATTGCCCGAGACCTGCACCTCGTTTTTCAGCACCGCCTCCAGGATGTCCTGGTGCTTGGAGAACAGAAACCGCCGCAGCGCCGCCGGATCGGAAAAGGTCACGGTGACGGTGGCGTCCTGCCGGGCCGTGTCCTCCACGTCGATCTCGTCGTCGTGGATCAGGGCGGTGCTGCCCACGCCCCCGCGCTCGGTGCGAAAGGCCAGGCTGCCGCGCCAGCCCGCCAGGTTGTCGCGGTAGCCGTGGCTGAGCCACGCGTAGACCTTCATGGCCCCGAGCAGCAGCTCCAGCAGGTCGTCGGTGGCCTCGCCCTGGAGCTGGGCCACCACCTTGCGCCCGAAAAAGCGGCCGAGCTTCTCTCCGAGGCCCTCGCCCAACAGATACCGCAGGGACTTGAGGGTGATCTTCTTGATCCAAGCCATGAGGAATCCTCACTCCGTCGTGGAAGTCGTGGAAGTCGTGGAAGTCGTGGAAGTCGTGGAAGCCGGGGACGCGGTGGAAGCCGGGGAATGCGCAGAGTCACTCGAAGCTGACGACACGGCACCAGACGCCGCGCCAGACGCCGCGCCGGACGCCGCGCC
>CAYFWA010000382.1:0-4035 GCA_964346625.1 uncultured Myxococcales bacterium | reverse complement strand
GACGCCGCGCCAGACGCCGCGCCGGACGCCGCGCCGGACGCAGATGTCGCAGCGCCGGACGTGGCGCCGGACGCAGATGTCGCAGCGCCGGACGTGGCGCCGGACGCACCCGCGGCGGCGCCGCTCCCGGGCAGGGCGTGGGTGGAGGCGTTGACCGCCTCGCCGGTGGACAGGCGGTACTCGGTGCGCTCGATGATCTCGCGCTGCATCGGGTCGTTGAGATCCCGGAAGTACGCGGTGTAGCCCGAGACGCGCACCAGCAGCTCCGGGTAGGCCTCGGGCTCGCGTCGCGCCTTTTCGAAGGTGTCGTTGTGGGTGACGTTGAACTGCACCTCCAGCCCCCCCGTCTGGTCGGGGGCGGGGTCCATGTAGCCCAGCACGGCCGTGGCCAGCCGGTCCACCTGCTCGGCCTCGGAAAGCCCGTCGAGCTCCGCCGGCGTGAACTTGAGGTTGAGGGCGATGCCGTTGCTCAACACCGGGGCCGGCAGCGCGGCCACCGCGTTGAGGGCCGGCGTGAGCTCGGGCGTGCGCCCCGACTCGGGCGTGATGCCGCTGGCGAAGCTCTCCCCGGCCCGGCGCCCCGAGGGCAGGGCCCCCATGAGCTTGCCGAACCCGGCGTGGTTGGTCATGGTCCAGTAGCCCACCCGGTAACCGCCTCCGCGGTAGTTGCGCTGGGCGCCCCACAGGGCGTCGAGCTGCTCCACCAGCCAGCGCGCCTGCGCGTCGGCCCCCGGGTCGTCCACCCCGAAGGGCGGGGTCCGGGCGTTGTTGCGCAAGCGGAGGCGCAGGGCCTCGTGCTCGGGGTCTCCCGCGAAGTCGGCCTGCAGCGCCTCGAGCAGGGTGTCGAAAGACACCCGCTCGGCCGACACCCGCTCGGCCGACACCCGCTCGGCCGACATCCGCTCGGCCGACACCCGCTCGGCCGACACCCGCTCGGCCGAATCGTCGGCGAAGACCACCCGCTCGATGGCGGTGAGAGAGTCGGCCACGTCCGCCAAGCCGATGATGGCCACCCCCGAGGAGTTGCCCCGGGCGCCCCCGTCGATGACGTCCCGGCCCGCTTCCAGGGGGCCTTCGAACAGCGCCGACAGGATGGGGCTGGGCTGATAGCGCTGGTGGGCCCGCCCCAGGGCGTTGTTCACGGCCACGGTCTGCTCGGCCATCCAGCGGGCCTGGGTCAAAAAGGCCTCCCGGAACTGTTCGAAGGTGGTGAACCCCCGGGGGTCGCCGGTGGCGACGCTGATGTGCTGATCCAGCCCCGTGTGCCGATGGCAGCCGTCAAACAGCGTGAGCTCGAGCACCGACGGCAGGTTCACCAGCAGCGCTCCGCTGTGGCCGAAGTGCCGGCCGCTGGAGCAGGGCTCCACGCAGCCCACCACCCCGTAGTCCCGGGCGTCCTGCAGAGAGTCGCCCTTTGCCCGCAGGGCGGCGATGGCGGCCCGGTCGTTGTGCAACGCCGGCGTGGCGCCGGTGCGCAGGTTGGCCAGACAGAGCCGCTCCAGGTACTCCCGGGAGCTCACGTCGGGGTGGAAGCGCGCGTTCAGATTCGGATCCCGGAGCTGCATGAGCTCGGTGGCCCGCAGCATCACGTAGGTCAGCTCGTTCACCGCGTCGGCGCCCTGGCGATCCACGCCCCCGATGGTGATGGCCTGGTTGGAGCCCGTGCCACCGAAGAGCTGCTCACCGGCCTCGGGCACCGTGGGGACGTGGTCGCCGATCTTGAGCCACAGACAGCAGGTGAGCTCCACCGCCTCGTCGAGCGACAGCGTCCCCGCCGCGCGATCCCGGCGATACAGGTCGACGAGGAGCGGGTCGAGCCGGCCGAGGCTCAGCCCCACGTTGGCGTTTTCCAGGTGGCAGGCGGTCCAGCAGATCCAGACCGTGGTGAGCCCCTCGCGGAAGGTCCGCGCCGGCTCCGCGGGCACCCGCTGGTGGATCTCGGCCAGCGCCTCGAGCTCGGCCCGTCGCTCCGGGTCCGGCTCGCTGGCCGCCTGCTCGGCGGCCGCCGCTCCCAACCGCCGGGAGTAGGCGATGATCCCCTCGAGCCCCTCGGCCACCGAGGCGTGAAAGTCCCGCGTCTCGCGGTCGGCGGCCTGCCCGTGGCGCTCCCGGGCGTCGGCGATCACCGCGCGCAGCCCCTCGGAGACTGCGCGCTTGAAGTCGGGGATGGTGTGGGAGATGCAGTTGGGCTTGCTGGCCAGGTAAAACACCAGGTGCTGCAGCAGCTCGAAGCGCGGCGCGGGCTGGCCCTCGGGCACCGGCAGGGCCCGGGCGCGCTCCAGCATGGAGGCGTCCATCCAGGCCGGAAACACCTCCTGGTTGAGCACCTTCCGGGTCTCGGCGTCGATCCAGTAGGGGTTGGCCGGCCGGTGCGGCAGGGACCGCAGCTCCGGCCACAGGGCCAGGGCCATGAGCTCCGGGTAGAGGATCACCCCCTTGAACCGCGAGGTGGTGGAGCCGGCGAACAGCGACCGCCCCGGCACCGCGTGGCGCTCCCCCGCCTGATCCCGGTACTCGAAGTCCCAGATCCGCGTCGCGCGGTGCTCCAGCACGTGGCGGTAGGCCCGGGCCTTGTCCAACCCGGTGATACGGTCCGCGCGCAGCAGGTGCTGCTCCTCGTGAAACGTCGTGAGGAGCCGGGGACGCTCGGGGCAGACCTCCGGGACGGCCGCGAAGTAGGCGTCGCGGAGCAATCGGACCCGCGCGGTTGTTTGAACACGATCCAGATCGGTGATCAGAGATGAGAGATCCTCGGGCATGCAATGTTCCTCGCGGGTACGGAGTCCCTTGAATTCCAGGAGTATTGTGAGCCCGAGGGTTTGTCAACGATGTTGGTGCGGATCCGGGGGTTGATCCCGGGGCGGGTCCGGGGTGAGTCCAGGGGTGGATTCGCGGCTGCGTCCTTTTGCGGTGAGCGGGACAACAAAAATTTATCGCCGAATATGCTATCCTCGCCGAGACCATCGCCAGCGAGCTCTCCCCCCGGTGGGGCGGGCTCCGGCTCGGTTCGGCTCATCCCCATGGAGTTTCAGGGCACCCAGCGTTTCGAGCGGATCCGCCACATCGGCACCGGTGGCATGGGCAGCGTCTACGAGGTGCTCGATCGTCAGCGCGGCATGCGGCTGGCCCTCAAGACCCTCACCGGCGCCAGCGGCACGGATCTGTACCGCTTCAAGCGGGAGTTTCGCTCCCTGGCGGATCTCAAGCATCCCAACCTGGTGACCCTGTTCGAGCTGATCTCCGAGGACGATCTGTGGTTCTTCACCATGGAGTACATCCGCGGCGTGCCCTTCCACGCCCACGTGAGCGCCCCAAAGCTGGCCTCCCGCCCCAGCGTGATCCGGCGGCGGCTCAGCGACGCCCCCACGGTGCTCGACACCGGGGAGGACACCTGGCTGTCCGGGCAGGCGACGCCCAGCCCCGGTCCCAAGGACCCCACCGGCGCTCCGGCGGCGTCCACCCTCGCCCCGCACCCCGAGCCCGAGGCGCTGCGGCGGGTGTTTCGACAGCTCTGCCGGGGGGTCCACGCGCTGCACGCCACGGGGCGCATCCACCGCGATCTCAAGCCCTCCAACGTGCTGGTGGACGACGCCGAGCGCGTGGTGATCCTGGACTTCGGGCTGGCCAAGGAGACGGGCCGGGGCTCGGTCACCGGCGGAGGCCTCTCGGGCACGCCCGCCTATATGGCCCCCGAGCAAGCCCTGGAGACCGAGCCGCAGCCCGCCTCGGACTGGTACGCCGTGGGGATCATGCTCTATCAGGCCCTCACCGGGCAGGTCCCCTTCGAGGGGAGCATCTTCGAGGTGCTCGTCCGCAAGCAGAACGAGGAGCCCCCGCCGCCGGCGGCGCGCGATCCCCGGCTGGATAAAGAGCTCAGCGGCCTGTGCGCCGATCTGCTGCGCACTCGCCCCGAGGACCGGCCAGACGGCGCGGAGATCCTGCGCCGCCTCGGCGCTTCCCCGTCGAGCCCTGTCCGCGGCGGCGCCGGCCCCGGCCCCTTCGCCGGCCCCGGCCCCTTCGCCGGCCCCGGCCCCT
>CAYFWA010000381.1:0-6740 GCA_964346625.1 uncultured Myxococcales bacterium | reverse complement strand
TGGGGGCCGTGGTGAGGGCGGCGGTGGGGGCGCTGTCGAGGGTGCGGCCCGCAGTCCGGGCAGCGCCCGTGATTGGGGCGGTTTTGGGGATAGTGGTGGGGGCGCTGGGCTTGGTGGGGCTCGGCTGCGGGGCCGGCTGCGAGCCGGCCCGGGCGCGGCCGGGGCTGGTGCCCACCAGTCGGCCGCGGGGCGCGCCGCCGCCGCCGCCCGGCGCGGGGCGGGAAGCGGGCCGGGGGGACGCCGACGGGGTTTCCGGTTCCGGTGCCGGCACGGAGGCCGGCGATCAGACCGGTGCCGGCGCGGGGTCCGAAAGCGGGGAGGCGTCGGGGGCGGCTGCGGGGGACCGGGCGAGCGACGAGCAGGTGGCCGCGGGGCTGCAGGCGGCCCGGGAGGCGGTGGCCGCCGGGGAGTTGGGCAAGGCGCTCGGCGCGTACCAGCGTCTGCTCGAGGCCGGGGTGGACGGGGCCACGGCGGCGTGGATCGACGCCCGGGTGCGGTCCCTGGTGGCGAAGCGCTCCGACGCGCAGCTTCTGCGGCTTTCGGCCGATCTCGCCGTGGGCTCGCGGGTCCGCGGGTTGCTGGTGCAGCGGCGGGCGCAGCGCTACATCGCGGCGGGCCGCGAGGATCGAGCCCGCCAGCTCCTTTCGCGGCGGGGCGCCGGGCTCACGGCGCCGGAGCGCGAGGCGCTGCAGGCCGCGGCCGGGCGGCTCGAGCGCGTCGGGGCGCTGGTGCCGCTTTCGGGGCGGCTGCGCACTTTGGGCCGGCACATCGTGCAGGGCATGGTGCTCGCCGCCGGGATCCTGGGGCGCCCGTCGGGGCGGCCCATGCAGGTGGTGGTGCGCGACTCGGCGTGCGACGGCGAGGCGGGGGCCCAGGCGCTGGCCGACGCCGGCGTGGTGGGGGTGGTGGGGTTGCCGCTGTCGAGCCGGGTGCGGCAGCTCGCGCCGGTGCTGCAGCGCGCGGGCGTGCCCCTTTTGACCGGGGCCGACGGCCACGGCGTGCCCGAGCTCGGGAGCTACGTGTTCCGGGGGGTCCACGCGCCCCCGGTGCGGGCCCGGGCGCTGGCGCGCTGGCTGGCGGGCACGGGCAAGGTGCGGCGGGTGGCGGTGATCCACCCGGTGGGCGGCTACGGCAAGCGCACCGGCGGGGCCTTCGCCGCCGAGGCCAAGCGGCTGGGGCTCACCGTGGTGGGCACGGTGGCCTACCGTCGCAAGGATCCGACCCTGTACAAGTCCTTCGAGCCGCTGGCGGCCAAGCAGCCGGGGGCGGTGTTCGTGGCCGACGGCGCGGTGAAGCTGGAGATCGTGGCGCCGCAGCTCGGGTTGGCGGGGCTGCAGGCGGCCCCGCTGGGCAAGGGGGGGCCGAAAAAGACGCTGCTTTTGTCCACCGCCGAGGGGCTGCGCGATCGCCTGGTTAGAAACGTCGGGGCCTCGGTGCAGGGGGCGGTGCTGGCGCCGGGATTCTACCCCGATCCCCGGGATCCCGCCCTGTCGGCCTTCGTACAGGCCTACCAGCGGACCTACGCCCGCCCGCCGGGGCGCTACGCCGCCATCGGGTACCTGGCCGTGCTGCGGCTGCGGAGCCTGCTTTTGCGCCGCGCCCGGGGGCGGGTGTCCTTGCGCGCTGCCCTGGCCGGACTCACCGTAGGGGGCAAGCCCCGTTGGAGCGCTCAGGGCGAGCGGGTGGACCCGCCGCGGCTGTATCGGATCCTGGGCCAGAGCATCACGCGGATCACGCGGATACCGAGCATCCGAAAGCGAACCCGAACAGGAGAGAATCCATGACCCATGTGCACGATGCGACCCGGCTCGCCGCCGCGAAGGAGCGATTGATCTTTGCGCTGGACGTCCCCTCCGCCTCCAAGGCGGTCTGGTATGCCACCCACCTCGCCAAGGAGGTGGGCTCCTTCAAGGTGGGCCTGGAGCTGTATTCCGCGGCCGGTCCCCAGGTGGTCCGCGATCTGATCAAGAACGACGCCAAGGTGTTTTTGGATCTCAAGCTCCACGACATTCCGGCCACCGTGGGACGCACGGTGAGCGCCCTGGCGGAGCTGGGGGTTTCCCAGCTCACGGTGCACGCCGCCGGGGGGCCGGCCATGGTCGAGGCGGCGGCCAAGGCCGCCCGCGAGGCCGAAGCTCCGCCGGCGATCCTGGCGGTGACCGCCCTCACCAGCCTCGACGAGGCCGACCTCAAGGCCGTGGGCATCGACCTCGGCCTGCGGGATCTGGTGGTCAAGCGAGCCGCCCTGGCCCGCGAGGCGGGCGCCGCCGGGGTGGTCACCTCGGTGAAGGAGGCCGCGGCGGTGCGCTTCATCGCGCCCGAGCCCTTCGCCGTGGTCACGCCCGGGATCCGGGCCGCCGACGGTGAGGCCGGCGACCAGAAGCGCCACGGCACCGTGGCCGCCGCGGTGGAGGCGGGCGCCTCGCACCTGGTGGTGGGCCGCCCCATCCGCGACGCCGCCGACCCGGTGGAGGCCGCCCGGGACCTGGTCAATCAGATCGCCGACGCGTTGCCGGAGACGCTGGCCTGAGCCGGTCGAGGGGAAACCCGCGCGGTGATTCACGTGGCGGGTCTCGCGGCGATTCGCGTAGCGGGTCCAAGGGGAAGCCGCGCGGCGCGTCTCGCGGCGATTCACGCAGCGGGTCTCGCGGCGATTCACGCAGCGGGTCCAAGGGGAAGCCGCGCGGCTCGTCTCGCGGCGGGTCGCATCAAGATTCGCGCGACGGAGCGCGCGGCCGGTTCAGGGGAAAGCCGCGCGGTGGCTCGCGAGACCAGTCGAAGGAAAAGTCGCGCGGCGGGCCGCGCCAGGCGGGCGAGCGACCAGCGCGGTCGCGGGGGCCCGAACCCGATTCCGAGGCGCCGCGGGGCCGGCGGATCTATGGGATGCGGCCGGTGGTGGAGGCGCTGCGGGCCCGCGCCGCGCCGGTGCAGGCGGTGTTCGTGGCGGCGGGCCGCCGGCTCGACCCCGCGCTGCGCGACGCGCTGCAGCGCGGCGATGTGGAGCCGGTGGACTGCGCCCCGGCGCTACTCGACGCCCTCACCGGCGGAGCCCACCACCAGGGCGTGCTGGCGGTGCTCGGGGACTACCCGTACCGGAACCTCG
Source organism: uncultured Myxococcales bacterium (assembly GCA_964346625.1). Lineage (GTDB taxonomy): Bacteria > Myxococcota_A > Polyangia > HGW-17 > JAJRWW01 > CAYFWA01. The sequence continues at coordinate 3,637 of CAYFWA010000381.1, read as the reverse complement.
CGGGGCTGCTGTCCGAGGCCCCCCGCGATCGGCCTCTGCTTTTGCTCGATGAGATCCAGGATCCCCACAACCTGGGCGCGATCCTGCGCAGCGCCTACGTGCTGGGCGCTGCCGGGGCGGTGATCCCGACCCGGCGCGCCTGCGGGATCACTTCCGCGGTGGTGCGCACCTCGGCCGGCGCCACCGAGCACCTGCCCGTGGCGCGGGTCACCAACCTCGGGCGCGCCATGGCCGCGCTCAAGGAGGTTGGCTACTGGCTCTACGGCGCCCACGCCGCCGCCGGTCCCAGCGCTGGGCAGACCGCCGGGCAGGGGGGCGCTCCGGACGCCCGCCCCGCGGTCGGCCCCGGCGTCGGACGGAACGCCGGGGAGACCACCGGCCAGGACGCCGGCCCTGGTCGGGACGTCGGCTCCGCCGCTGCGCAGCCCGCCGAGCACGGCGTCGCGCCGGCCGCCGAGCACGGCGTCGCGCCGGCCGCCGAGCGCGGCGTTGCGCCGGCCGCCGAGCACGGCGTCGCGCCGGCCGCCGAGCACGGCGTCGCCTATGACCAGCTCGACCTCAGCGGGCCCACGGCCCTGGTGCTCGGCTCCGAAGGTGCCGGCCTGCGACGCAGCGTCCGCCAGGCCTGCGACGCCCTGGTCTGCATCCCCATGGACGCGCCCCTTTCGCTCAACGTCTCGGTGGCCGCCGGGATCCTGCTGGCCGAGGCCGCCCGCCAGCGCCGGCGCTCGCGGTGAGGGGAGGTGCATTGTCATATCTTCCCGCTCGACGGGAATTCGCGTTGCACATATAGTGAAAGGGCGAAGGAGCGGAGGCTCATGATGGCCGACGAAAGCCCCTTGAGGGCCGTTGTTAGAAACGGCCGATTGACGCTCGACGAGCCGACCGATCTGCCCGAAGGAGAGGTCATCGAGCGGGTTCCCGCTGATCCATACGCCCACCTCGAGGTCGTGGACGAGCTCGACGAAGACGAGCACACCAGGATCCATGCGGCCATCGAGTCCGCCTGGAAGGACCCCCTGGCTGGGGTCCGCTCCCACTCCGCCGAAGAGGTTTTGGCCAGACTGCGGGCCAAGGCAAAAGCGTGAAGATCGTCGTCAGGTTCCATTCCACCGCGCTCACGCAGTTGGCCGAGCAGCTCAGGCCGTGGATGCCCAGGCCCAGGCTCTGGCAGGTCTGCCCCCCCAGGTTCTGGCCGTCGCAGGCCTCGCCGTAGCCGCTCTGGATGTCTCCGTCGCCGCACCGACCGTGGCTGGCGCAGTCGGTCAGCGCGAAGGCCCCGCAGCCCGCCTCGCAGGCCAGCGTCCCGCCGTAGTAGCCCAGCGACAGGCAGCTCTGGCCGTCGAGGGCGGCGCCATCGCAGATCTCGTAGGTCGGCTGCAGGGCGCCGTCGCCGCAGCGGCCGTGGGCCAGGCAGTCACTGTCGTCCACGGTGCAGTCGTTGCGGCAGGTCATCCAGCCCCCGTGGTAGCCGTGCGCGGTGCAGTCCGGAGACTGAGAAAACGACGTGGCGTCGCAGGCCTCCCCCGGATCCAGGAACGCGTTGGGGCAGGTCTCGTCCGAGGTGCAGGTGGCGTTGCAGCCGTCGCCGGACACCTGGTTGCCGTCATCGCAGGCCTCGCCCGGGTCCAGGGTGTGGTTGCCGCAGGTCTCGCAGTCCCGGGTGTCGAACAGGCACTCCGCGTCGCAGCGCAGCTCGCCCCCCGCGAAGTTGCCCACGTCGCTGCAGCCGAGCCCCCCGAGGGCCCCGCCGTCGCAGTCCTCGCCCGCCTCGATGGCGCCGTTGCCGCACACCGACACGCACCCGCTGCGGTCGAGCAGGCAGGTGCTCGGATCACAGGCCAGCTCACCGAGGGTGTAGCCCTCCGATTCGCAGGTTTGTCCCTGCAGGTCGTCGCCCTCGCACTGCTCGAAGCGAGACACCACCCCGTCGCCGCAGGTGTAGCAGCCGGAGGTGTCGAAGGCGCAGCTCTGGTCGCAGCGCAGCGTCCCGTGCTGCCCCGCGCTCAGCGAGGCGCAGTCCTGCCCCTGCAGGTCGCTGCCGTCGCAGGACTCCTGCCCCGCGGCCACTCCGTCGCCGCACTGCGTGCAGCCGCTGGTGTCGAGTCGACAGTCCTCGGCGCAGCCGAGCTGCCCGCCGGAAAACCCCTCGGTCTCGCAGGTGCGATTGCCCAGCGCGTCGAGGTCGCACGCCTCGTCGCCGTCGAGGACCCCGTCGCCACAGTAGGCGCGCCGACAGTCGGTGCGGCAGGCGTCTGGCGCCACGTCCGAGTTGGCCGGGCCGTCAGTCGATCTTCTCGAGCTCCCGCAAGAGCTCTTCGGGCGAGACCTTGCCCACCAGGTTCTTGACGTGCTTGCCCCGGCTGTCGACCAGCGACAGGGTGGGCAGGCTCTTGGCCCGCCACTTTTCGCGCACCGCCTTGATGGCGTCGCTCTTTTCCGAGCAGTCCTTTTTGATGAACACGAAGCGCTGGCGCAGCACCTTGGCCACCCGGGGGTCGTCGAGAGTCTCGCGCTCGAGCTCGATGCACTTTTCGCACCAGGTGGCCCAGAAGTCGATGAGGGCGGGCCGCTTGGCCTTGCGGGCCGCGGCGAGACCGTCGGGGATGGACGTGTACTGGGCCCTGACGTTGGTGCCCCGGGCGAACTGCAGGGCCAGGAACAAGCCGGCGGTGAGGGCGAGCACGCCGGCGGCCTTGCGCGCGATGCCTGCGGGCCGCTTGTCGCGGAAGCTCAGGTGCACGCCGCCCACCGCCACGCCGAAGACGGTCAGGCCTATCCCGGTCCACAGGATCCAGCCCTCGCGGGCCCGCAGCTCGGCCAGGGGGCCCACCAGCGCCGACAGGTAATACAGCGCGGCCACCAGCATCAGGACGCCGAAGACGCTCTTGACCCCCTCCATCCAGGGGCCGCTGCGGGGCATCACCGAGGCGAAGGCGGCGATCACCATGAACATGAGCCCCAGCCCCATGGAGAAGGTGAAAAGAAGCCAAAAACCCATGAAGCCGTTGCCGGTGGAGGCGATGTACAGCAGGATGCCGCTGATCACCGGGCCGGTGCAGGGGGCGGCCAGCAGACCGGCCACCAGGCCCATGACGAAGCCTCCCCCCAGCCCCGCGCCGCCCATGCCCGACAGGCGCGCCTGCCAGGCCGGGGGGAGCTGGAGCTCAAAGGCGCCGAACATGGAGGCGGCCAGCGCGGTAAACAGCACCGCCAGGGGCATCACCACGTACCAGGAGCCCAGGTGGTCCCCCACCGCGCCCTTACCCGCCAGCCCGGCCAGCAGCCCCAGGGTGGAGTAGGTCAAGGCGATGCCCAGGATGTAGGTCGCGCCGGTCATCACCGCTCGCAGGCGCCGCTTGGCCTTGGGCACCTCCTCGCCGGGCAGGCCCCCGAAGATGGAGACCGTGATGGGGATCAGGGGATAGACGCACGGCGTCAAGGTCACGGCCATGCCCCCCACGAAGGCCGCCGCGAACATGGTGACCCCCCCCTGGCTGCGGGCGGCGGCGAAGTCAGTCTCACAGCCGGCCAGCAGCGCCGCCAGGCCGACGGCGAGGGGCAGCAGCCACCAGGGGAAGGACGAGAGCCGGGAGAGGGGGCGGAGGGTTGGGGGGTCGGGGGCTCGGGAGTCGGG
>CAYFWA010000380.1:0-6772 GCA_964346625.1 uncultured Myxococcales bacterium | reverse complement strand
TGTCAACGTGCATGGCCATGCTAGCTTATCTCAAATTATTTCAATAAGATAAGCTCAGTGTGCCTAAAAAGGCTCGCACTTGACTAGAGGGGGGTGCGGAATGTCGGTTCCCGGGAGTCGTAGGGCCAGGGGTCCCCGTGCGCGAGGACCATCCCGGAGCCGATACCGCGAACATGTATAAAGAGGAACCGTGCTGTGGAGAGTGAACAGGACATGCGCCAGCTCCTTCTGGTGGAGGACAATCCGGGTGATGCCGAACTGGTGACCGACATTCTGCGGGAGGCGCCGGGGCCGCGCTACCAGGTCCACAATGCCCGGCGTCTGAGCGAGGCCCTGGACTTGGCCAATGGGCAGGCGTTCGATGTCGTGCTGCTGGATCTGGGTCTGCCCGATTCCCAGGGGCTGGAGACGGTGCACGGCTTCCAGGAAGGCACGGGCGCCATGCCGGTGGTAGTCCTCACCGGACATGAAGACCACGAGCTGGGGATGCGGACCATCCAGCTGGGCATACAGGATTTTCTGCCCAAGGATGCGCTTACTCCTGATCTCCTGAGCCACACCCTGGATTATGCCGTGGAACGCCACCGCACCCATCGGGAGATGCGGCTTCTGGCCACTGCCTTCGACAGCGGCCAGGCCATCCTCATCACGGATGTGAAGGGGACCATCCTGCGGGTCAATGCGGCCTTCACCAGCATCACCGGCTATACCGCCGAGGAGGTGGTGGGCCGGAATCCCCGGCTCCTGTCATCGGGATATCATGGCCCGGAGTTCTACGCGTCCATGTGGCGCCAGCTCAACGAGCAGGGGCGTTGGGAGGGCGAAGTCTGGAATCGGCGCAAGGACGGAGCGATCTACTCGGAGTGGGAGTCCATCACCGCGGTGCGCGACGAATGGGGCAAGGTGGCCCACTATGTGGCGGTGTTCCACGACATCAGTGAACAGAAACGGGCCCTGCACGAGCTCGCCGAGAGCGAGAAACGCTTCATGGATGTGGTCAATGCCGCAGGGGAGTACATCTGGGAAATCGATCACGAAGGTCGCTACAACTTCGTCACCCCTCAGGTGGAGCAACTCTTGGGCTATCCGATGGACGCGATCGTCGGCCACTCGCCTTCCGATTTCATGCCGGAGGACGAGGCTCGGCGCGTTGAAGGGCTGCTGAAGGAATGGGCGGACGAGAAGAGCCCCTGGCAGGGTCTGGAGCATGTGTCACTGCGTTCCGATGGCCGGCGGGTCCATCAGCGTGTCAGCGGACTGCCCATCCTCGGTGAATCCGGCGAGCTGCTTGGCTTCCGAGGGACGGGCCAGGACATTACGGTGGAGAAGGAAGCGGAAAAGGCGCGGCAGGCCCTCACGGAACGTCTGAAACTGGCCACCGAGTCCGCCGGGCTCGGCATCTGGGACTATGATGTCGCCAGCGGCCGGCTCGACTGGGACGAGGGTATGTTCCGCCTCTACGGCGTGGATCCGGTCGATTTCGGCCACAGCTTCGAGGACTGGGACCGTGCCCTGGTGGCTGAATCCCGCGACCGGGCCATCGCCCGGTTCCAGGCCGCCGTGGAGGCCGGCAGTTGGTTCGAGACCGACCTGACCATTCGCCGCGCTGACGATGGCACCCTGCGCACCCTCCACGGCCAGGCCCAGGTGATCCGTGACGACGCTGGCGAAGCGGTGCGCGTGGTCGGGATCAACCGCGACATTACCTCCCAGGAAGAAAACCGGCGTGAACTGGAAGCGGCGCGCAACCAGTTCGCCTCGCTGGTGGACAACATCCCCGGCACCACCTTCCGCTGTGCCTACGATCACGACTGGACCATGCGGTTCATGAGCCAGGGGGTCGAATCCCTTACCGGTTACGCTGCCAGTGATTTCATCAACAACGCCGTTCGTCGCTACGCCAGCAGCATCCACCCGGACGATGTCGCGATGGTTGAACGGGGCGTTGCCGAGGCCATTGCCGCCGATCAACCCTGGGAGATCAGTTACCGGGTATGTCACCGGGACGGTTCGATCCAATGGGCCCAGGAACGGGGCATCGCCGAGCGCGACGACCGTGGCGAAGTGGTCTGGCTCGATGGACACATCCTGGATATCACCGAACAGAAGAACGCCGAAGCCCGCGCCGAGGCGATCGAGGCGGAAACCCGCCAGTACCGGGCGGCGAGCGATGCCATCGCCCACACCATCGCCGCCGAGGACAGCATTCAGGCCATCCTCGCCACGACCTGTCAGAACATCGGCCAGGCGCTGGGGGCGGATCGAACGCTGGTCTACGACATCGACTTCGACCAGCAGCTGATCATCGGTCAGGAGGAGTGGCTCAACCCCGCCCGCCCCGATATTTCGCCGTCCATCGGCACCTACCCGCTGGCGGTTTTTGGCGGCGGGGTCCGCCATCTGCGCGAACAGCGCACGTGCCTGACCAGCCATGCCGATGCGGTTCACCCGGCCTTGGCCCAGGATGGTTCCGCCGAACTCCTGCACCAACAGATAAACATCGGCACGCTGGTCTGGTATCCGTTCGGTTTCCGCGATGGCGGTTACCACCTCCTCGTCCTGAACTGGCTGGACCGCCAGCCGGAGCCGAATGAACAGCAACAGGGCTTCCTTGCCTCCGTGGCCGGTCTGGTGGAACTGGCCCAGAACAAGCTTCAGGTGCTGGAAGAACAGCAGCGGGTTCAGAAGCGCTACGAGACCCTGTTCGAGGAATTGCAGGACGGCTTCGCCCTGCACGAGATCATCTGTGACGATGCGGGCCGCCCCACCGATTATCGCTATCTGGCGGTCAACCCCGCCTTCGAACGCCTGACCGGCCTGAAGGCGGATGAAGTGGTCGGACGTCGGGTGCGGGAATTGCTACCCGAGATCGAATCGCACTGGATCGAAGAGTTCGGCGAGGTCGCGCTCACCGGTGAGAACCGCACCATCGAGGACTACAGCGCGGAGCTCGGCCGCCATTACCACACCGTGGCCTTCCAGCCCGAGCCGGAACAGTTCGCCTGCCTGATCACCGATGTCACTGAACGTAAGGCCGCCGAACAGGCCCTGCGTGTGGCCAAGGAGCGGTTCGGTGGCATCTTCGAGCAGACCGGCAGTGGCGTGGCGGTTTATCGCCCCGTCGATGATGGAGCCGACTTCGAGTTTGTCGATCTCAATCCGGCGGCGGCACAGATGGACCAGGTCGAACGCGCCGATATCCTTGGCTATCGGGTGACCGAGTGTTTCCCGGCCGTCGAGGAGATGGGGCTGCTGGCTGTCATGCAGCGCGTGGCTCGGACCGGTATTCCGGAGGGGCTTCCCATTTCGCAGTACGACGACGGGCGCATCGCGGGCTGGCGTACAAACCGTGTCTTCCGCCTCTCTTCCGGGGAGGTGGTTGCCGTCTACGACGACCTCACCGAGGTGAAGCAGGCCCAACAGGCCTCGGAAGAGGCCCGGCGGTTGGCCGAGGAGGCCAACCGCGCCAAGAGCGATTTCCTGGCCAACATGAGCCACGAGATCCGCACGCCGATGAACGCCGTCATCGGCCTGAGCCAGCTGCTGCAGAAGACGGCCCTCGACGAGCAGCAGCTGGACTACCTGAACAAGATCCACAACTCCTCAAGGATGCTGCTTGGGATCCTCAACGACATCCTCGACTACTCGAAGATCGAGGCGGGCCGTCTGGAGCTGGAAGCACGCGCGTTCGATCTCCATGAGATCATCGACCAGGTGGCCGTGATGTTCGGCGAGACGGCCTCGGCCCGAGAGCTGGAGTTCCTCTACAACATCCAGCCCGATCTCCCGGTCTCGCTGGTCGGCGATTCCCTGCGCCTCTCCCAGGTACTGACCAATCTGCTCAGCAATGCCTTCAAGTTCACCGACGACGGCGGTCTGGTCGAGCTGGGGATCCAGCGCGTCGGACCGGAACGTGAGGGCCATGTTCGCCTGCGCTTCAGCGTGCGCGACACCGGCATCGGTATGAGCGAGGAGCAGCAAGCCCGGCTGTTCCAGCCCTTCAGCCAGGCTGACACCTCCACCACCCGCAAATACGGCGGCACCGGCCTGGGGCTGGTCATTTCCCGGCGGCTGGTGGAGGCCATGGGCAGCGAGCTGGCCGTGACCTCCGCCCCGGACCAGGGCAGCACCTTCCACTTCACTGTGGAGCTGCCCGTCGGCCCGGGGCGTGCCAAAACCGTCGATTGCCCCAAGACCCGAGGGCGGCGGGTGCTGATCGTCGATGACCAGGCGCAGGCGCGCGCCGTGCTCGGTGGGCTGCTCCAGCACTGCGACTATGTCACCGACGAGGTGGCCAGCGGCGAGGCGGCCCTGGAGGCGGTCGCGGCGGCGGAGCAGCACGGCGAGCCGTTCGATTTCATCCTTATGGACTGGAAGATGCCCGGCGGCATGGATGGCGCCGAGACCTGCGAGGCGCTGGAGCAGATGCGCCGCCGAGGGGAGCTGCAGCAGACCCGCCCGCCGCTGTTGATGGTCAGCACCTACCAGAAGGACGAGGTTATCCTGCCCGAGGGACTGACCACCGACTTCCTGGCCAAGCCGCTCAACGCCTCGACCCTCTACGATGCGCTGGTGCGTGCGGAAACGGGGGAGGCCGCTGCCCGCCGCCACCATCGCCCGATAGCCGGCAGCCAGCCGCCCGACCTGACCGGCTTTGGCCTGCTGCTGGTGGAGGACAACGCGATCAACCAGGAGGTGGCCCAGCTGCTGTTGGAGCCCACCGGGGCCCGCGTGCGCCTGACCGAGAACGGGGCCGAGGCGGTCGAGGCGGTGAGCGACCAGGCTCCGGATCTGATCCTGATGGACTTGCAGATGCCGGTCATGGATGGCTTCGAGGCGACCCGGACCCTGCGTGAACAGGGCTACACCGGCCCTGTTATCGCCCTGTCGGCGGCGGTGATGGACGACGACCGCGCGCAGGCCCATGAAGCGGGCATGGTTGCCCATCTGGGCAAGCCTATCGACAGCGAACAGCTCTATGGTCAGCTGCGGGAGTGGCTGGGCGTGACGGCATCCGGGACCCCACCGTCGGCCGAGCCGCCGCCATCGACTGCGCACGCTCCCGCCACACCCGGGGCGCCGTCGGCGGCGGCGGGCGGGCTCCCCGACCATCTGCCCGGCTTCGATCTGGACCGGGGCCGCCACCAACTGGCCGGGGACGAGGCCCTCTATCGGCGCCTGCTCAAGGGCCTGCGGGGCAAGCTGCAGAGCAACTACGCCCCGCTGGTCGACCACCTGCGCTCCGGCGACACCGAGGCGGCCCGGCGGATCGCCCATACCATCAAGGGCTCGGCTGGCACCCTGGCCGCCGTGGACCTGCAGCAGCTCGCCGAGGAGATCGACCTCACGCTCAAGGAGGGCCGCCCGGTGGCGGCCGACCGCATCGACGCCCTGGAGCAGGCGCTGAATGAGGCCGAGCAGTCTCTCGCCGAGCTGGAGTCCGACCACGAACACGCCCCGGCCACCGACCACGCAGCCGGCACGTCGGAAGCCGTCACCCGACTGCGCAGCCACCTGGCCAACAGCGAGCTGATCGAGGAGTCGACCCTGCAGGCGGCCCTGGCCTGGCTGCGCGGCCAGGGCCACGACCCCGACCGACTGGAAACCCTGGAAGCCCGGGTGGCGCAGATGGAGTTCGAAGAGGCCCTTGAGACCCTCGATACCCTGCACTCGCCGGACGGAGACGCGACGACATGAGCACCGAAGAGCCGCAACAGACCATCCTCGTGGTCGACGACGAGCCCACCAACATCCAGGCCCTGGGCAACCTGCTGAAGGACGACTATCGGGTCCGGGTCGCCAACAGCGGCGAGAAGGCGCTGGCCATGGTCCAGGGCGACGGCCAGCCGCACCCCGATCTGATCCTCCTCGACATCCAGATGCCGGGGATCGATGGTTACGAGGTCTGCCGGCGGCTCAAGGAGGATCCGACCACCAACACCATCGCCATCATCTTCGTTACCGCCCGCGATGCCACCCGCGACGAGGAGCACGGGTTGAGTCTCGGCGCCGTGGACTACATCGCCAAGCCGTTTTCGCCGGCCATCGTGCGCGCCCGGGTGAACACCCACCTGCGGCTCAAGCGCAAGACCGATCTGCTCGAGCAGTACGCCATGCTCGACGGCCTCACCGGAATCCCCAACCGCCGCCAGTTCGATGAACAGTTCGAAGCGGAGACCAAGCGCGGTCTGCGCGAGGGCCAGCCGCTCTCGGTCATCATGATGGATATCGACCACTTCAAGCCCTTCAACGACCACTACGGCCACGGCGCCGGGGACCAGTGCCTGCAGAAGGTAGCGAGCGCACTGAGCGGCGCCCTCTCGCGCCCCGGTGACCGGGTCTGCCGCTATGGCGGCGAGGAGTTTGTCGCGCTGCTCCCCGGGACCGATGCCGAGGGCGCCCGGGTGGTGGCCGAACATTTGCGGGCTGCGGTGGAGGAGCTGGCCATCGGCCATGAATACTCCAGTGTCGGTCCCGTGGTCACCCTGAGCCTCGGCACCGCCACCCTCGACCCGGCGGGCGAGACGCAGACGCCGCTGCTCAAACAGGCCGACGAAGCCCTCTATCGTGCCAAGGAGGCGGGGCGCAACCGCGTGGAGGGAGCTACTGACTAACCTCACCAAAAGTGATTTTAGCGTCAAGCCATCAAATGCTTAACAACCTATTGTTTTATAGACATATAACCGCGAGACTGCGGCAGTTTTTTGCAACGCTGGGGTACGTTCGCGCTCGGCTCGGGGCCAAGGTGATAGCCGCCTTTCTCGCCGCCCTG
>CAYFWA010000379.1:5221-6791 GCA_964346625.1 uncultured Myxococcales bacterium | reverse complement strand
GGCGGCTTCTGTTCTCGACCACTCAACCTCAGTGGCGAAGAATAGAGGCCGCCGCGCCCCTGCACGGCGCCGATTCACGTGTCTTGGTCCTACGTACCTCCCTGAACGGCTACTTAGCCGATGCGATGCGCGGCGCGGCGGAGGTACGCGTCGTGGGTCGGCGATGGCTCGCAGGTCCCCTGGGGTAAAATTCGCATCTTGCCGTATCTCCGAGGCTCAAGGAGCACGATTTCGACCCGAACCCTGGGGGAAGGTTGTTGTCGCGATGCCGAAAAAGCGACTACCTTTCGACTGTTGCCAACAGCGCAAATGGCTCGCTGTGGCCGTCGCCCGGCGCGCCGCGGGCCCCCCCATCTGCGCCGGCCCGGGGCGCCGCTCAGGCGGTCCGGCGGTGGTGCGGTACGCGGCTTCTCGCCGCGAGAGGGGCCGTAACGCACCACCTGGTCCTCTCCAGGCCCGCCGCGGTGGTGCGGTACGCGGCTTCTCGCCGCGAGAAGGGCCGCAACGCACCACCTGGTCCTCTCCAGACCCGTCGCGGTGGTGCGGTACGCGGGTTCTCACGCGGTCCCCGAGCTACTTGCCCACGGCGGAGAGGCTCTTTTCCACGGGCTCGTCGAAGTGGACGTCGACCTGGGGGAAGGGGATGCCGAGGCCGGCCTCGTCGAGGGCCTGCTTGGCGGCGCGGACGGTGCGCTGGTGCACGTCCCAGAAGTCGGGGGTGTTGACCCAGACGCGCAGCACGTAGTCCACCGAGGAGGCGCCGAGCTCCTTGAGAAAGACCTGGGGCTCGGGATCCTCGAGCACGCCCTCGATCTTGGGGATGCACGCCTCGAGGACCTCGCGGGTGCGGTCGAGGTCGGCGCCGTACTCCACGCCCACGGGCACGTCCACGCGCCGGATGGGGTGGTGGGTGATGTTCTCGATCACCGAGCCGAAGATCTTGGAGTTGGGGATGATGATGCGGCGGTTGTCCGGGGTGGCCAGCTCCGAGGTGAACAGCTCCACCTCGGTGACCCGGCCGAGCTCGCCGGCGATCTTGACCCAGTCGTCCACCTTGAAGGGGCGAAAGATGAGCAGCATCACGCCGGAGGCGAAGTTGCTGAGGGTGCCCTGCAAGGCCAGGCCGATGGCGAGGCCCAGGGCCGCGATGACCGCGGCGAAGCTGGCGGTCTGGATGCCGAACACGCCGAGGCAGCCCACCAAGGCGCCCACCAGGATGGCGTAACGCGCCAGGTTGGCGAAAAAGCGCCCCAGGGTTGAGTCGAACTCTCGGGCCGCGAGGCCGCGCTCGATGCGTCGGCGCACCCAGCCCGCGAAGATCCAGGCGATGAACAGCGCCACCAGCACGCCGATGATCTTGAGGCCCCAGGTGGTGCCGATGGTGGTGAGCTGATCCAGTATCTTGTCCAGGTCCATCTCTAGATCCTCCACGACGCTCCGCTACAGAATGTTCACAGGATGTTTGCTGTCAGGGGGAGCACAAGGGTTGTTGACGAGCTGCCACCGATCCACGATAAGCGGCAACCGCTTGGCGGAAAACACGCTCCGCTACAGTCTCTTGGCGCTACAG
>CAYFWA010000379.1:2279-5121 GCA_964346625.1 uncultured Myxococcales bacterium | reverse complement strand
CTCTTGGCGCTACAGGCTCTTGGCGCTACAGGATGTTCGCCGTCAGGGTGAGCACCAGGTTGTTGACGAGCTGCCACTGATCCACGATGAGCGGCACCCGCTTGGCGGAAAACACGTACTCCAGCGAGGCCCACTTGCCCACCTTGACGCCGAGCCTGAAGGCCAGGTCGGTGTTGAGCAGGTCGAACCCCGACAGATCGGTGTCCACGCTGGTCCAGAAGGGGTACATCAGCTCCAGGCGGAAGGCGTACAGCAGGCGCTTTTTGATCTTGCCCGACAGCTCGGTCTCGAACTGCAGGCCCACCTGCTGGAAGTTGCGGAGCTGGATCAGCTCCAGCGCCGGGGTCGCCTCGTCGTCCTGCACGGCCCAGCCGTCGGCCCAGACCTCCTGGCCCGCCGCGAAAATCTTCACCTCCAGGGTGGCCAGGTCCTCGTCCCAGGGGGTCACGCCGGCGCCGGCGAGCTGCTTGAAGATCAGCGGGGAGAAGGCCCGCGTGAGGCGGTAGCGCCGGTTGGCCACCGCCAGGTCCGAGACCTGGGTGCCGTCGGTGTAGGTGAACAGCAGGTCCTTGTCGCTCGCCAGCACCAGGTCCCCCGGGGCGATGGGGGCGATGAGCTGGATCCCGGCGAGCACCCGGAGCTTCTTGTAGGCCTTGAAGCGGTAGGCGTACATGCTCTTGAGATCCGCCTCGTCGGCGCTTTTGAAAAACGGCTTGATGGTGGGGGTCTTGGACCAGCTATGCACGATGGACAGGGTGGTGGTCCAGGCGTGGGCGTAGTGCAGGAACTTCAGCTCGCCGTTGAGCACGCCCCCGATGGTGAGGCTGAGGCCGTCCTCCACGCCGGTGACCTGGTAGGTGTGCACCATGGAGGTGGAGGCGCCCAGGCTCAGCTTGGGGAACCAGCCCTTTTCGGGTTTCTTCTTCTTTTTCTTTTTCTTCTTCTTTTTCTTTTTGACCTCGAGCTCGACCTTCTGGTCTTTCGAGGCGATGCCCTCCCGCGGGGGGGCGGCTGGGGCGGCCCGGCTGGCATCGGCGGGCGCGGCGCGCAGGGGGCGGATGGGCAAAAGCGGCGCGGCGGTCAGGCTCGTGGCCAGGAGAGCCGCCGCGCACCACATCTTCAGGGCTCGTGCAAGAGTAGGTTCGAAGCACCGAGGCCGCCGAGTCGCCCGGCCCGCAAGGAGCGAGAAGGGCGAATACATTGACGTATTTAACCGCCGAGCGACACCGCGGGCCGGGATGAATCGGCGGCCGAATGCCGAAGCTATTCTTGCACGAGCCCTTAGCGAATGTCGGGTATGCATGGCGTCCTCCCTCACTTCACGATGTTGGCCGTGAGGCTCAGCATCAGGCTGTTGACCACCTGCCACTTGTCCACGATGAGCGGAGTGCGCACCACCGACAGGGCGTAGTTCAGCGAGGCCCACTCGAAGACCTTCACGTTGAGGGTGAACTTCAGCTCGGTGTTGAAAAGCGCGATCCCCTCGAGGTCGGTGTCGGCGTTGTGGGCGAAGGGGTACATGAGCTCGAGGTGCAGCCCGTAGGACAGGATCTTGTCTGCCACCGTGCCCGACAGATCCAGGTGCAGCTCCACGCCGCCCTGGACGTAGTCTTGAAGCTGCTTGAGCTCCAGCACGTCCGCCGTGGCGTCGTCGTCGTTGACCACGAAGCCGTCGCGGGTCCACACCTCCACCGCGCCCAGGCCGAAGCGGACGTCGATCTCCAGCCAGTCGCGCTCCAGCGGGTTGAACAGCGCGCCGGCGAACTGCTTGAAAAGAAGCGGCGCGAAGGAGTCGGTGAGCTGGTAGCGCTGCTGCGCCTGGGCCGTGTCCGGCTCCACCCGCCCGTCGCGGTACTGCAGCTCCAGGGTCGCGTCCTCGGTGCGGATCAGGTTGCCCGGTAAAAGCGCGGTGTTGATCCGGACGCCGCCGAAGACCCCGAGCCAGGGGAGCCGGGGCTTGAACCGGTACTGATACAGGGTGGACAGGGCGAACTGGTCGGCCGCCTTCACGAAGGGATCCACGTTGGGCACCTTGGACTGGGTGTGCACCATGGCCAGCTCGCTGAGCCACTCGTGGTTGCCGCGCCGGTACAGCAGCTTGCCGTTGATCTGCAGGCCCAGCGCGACGGTCACCCCGTCGGGGATCCCCACCACCCCCCGGTTCTGGGAGAAGGCGAAGTTGAGCCCGGCCTTGAGCGCCGGGTTCCACCCCTCCTTCTTTTTGGATTTCTTCTTTTTCTTCTTCTTTTTCTTGGCCACCAGCTCGTCGGGGAGGGGATCGTCGGCGGCGGCGCGCGCCGGGCCCGCCAGGCCCAAGGCGCCGAGGGCGAGGACGGTCGCCGCGATGCCGAGCCATGGCCTGGACACCCGGGCGTGGATCGGTCGCGTGAGTGAGCTGCGCATGCTGTTTCTGCCTCCCGCGAGGGCCCCGGCCGTGCGCCGGGACGGTGGGGCGATCCCAGGGGGGCGGATCGCGAAGCTGGAATCATCCGCAATCCGTACATCGCGGCGGTGTGGACCGCCCCGATCGCGCTGGCGACTTCGCCACCGCTGCGGCTCGAAGGGCGCTCGATACGATTGTACGTTTCCTTACCAGCGGCCAGCACGGTAATCACTCTCCCATGGGGTGGCAAGAACTTTCGGCTCCTCCCCCTCCTGGCGAGGTCCTACTTTTCGGCGCGCTCCTATCACGGTTCACCCCGAAGCTTTCCGCGGCAGGTTCTGCCACGCGCGCTGCCCCTTGTTCTCCGAGCGTAAAGTGGGCTATGTTGGGAGCTCGCCATGTCTCAGACCATCGCCATGTCTCAGACCATCGCCATGTCTCAGACCATCGCCATGTCTC
>CAYFWA010000379.1:0-2179 GCA_964346625.1 uncultured Myxococcales bacterium | reverse complement strand
TGCTCTGCAGCCTGATGGCAATGGCCGGGGCTGGGGCGGGCGCCGCAGGCTGCAGCGACGACGGGCCCGAGTGCCGGATCAAGGCCGACTGCGCGCCGGGGGAGGCCTGCGTGCTCGGGCAGTGCCGGCTGGAGGTGGGCCCCGACGCCGGGTCGGACGCCGCGGTGGACGCGGACGCGCCCGTGGACGCCGGCTCGGACGCCGGAGACGACGCGGGCACCCCGGACAGCGGGGTCTGCGAGTTCGTGGACGACGGCGTCGTGAACCGCGAGGAGCTGATGTTCGAGGTGGGGCTCGGCGCCACCTATCGGGTCAACGACAGCGCACCGGTGACCGTGGACGTGGTGGGCACCGGCAGCGGGGGCCAGCGCTACTGGGACTTTTCCGATAGCACCGCCTCGGATCGATCGGTGGTGGACGAGCTTTTGCCCCTCACCGGCGCCTGGTACGCCGCGGACTACCCCACCGCCACCTACGTGGCCTGGCTCGACGAGGCCCTGGGCACCCTCGGCGTATTCCGCGTGACGGACCAGGCGCTGCAGATGCTCGGGGTGGTGAGCGAGACCCCCGACGAGACGAACCTGAGCTACGACCCGCCGGTGGATCTGCTGCGCTTTCCCCTGGCCGAGCAGGACACCTGGCTGGTGGAGACCACGTCCACGGGCTTTCTCAACTATACCTGGACCCAGCTCGAGGAGACCTACCAGCTCACCGTGGACGCCGCGGGGACGGTGGTGGTGCCCGCCGGCAGCTTCCGGGCCCTGCGGGTGCGCACCGACTTCGAGCAGCACGTCCCCTTCACCCTGATCTACACCGAGCGGATCCTGTATCTCTGGATCACCGAGTGCTTCGGCATCGTGGCCCGGATCACGTCCCAGGACGACGAGACGGATCCGCAGTTCACCCAGGCCGCCGAGTACCGGCGGATGACGCTCTGAAACGTCGAATCACTGGCGGCCGACACTGGGGCCGCTGGTTGGCTCGTTTGCGCTGAAATCCCGTTCACGGGACATCCCGATTGCTGGACCCGATTGCTGGACCCGATTGCTGGACCCGATTGCTGTGCCTGGTCGACTGGTCTCCATGAAGCGCTTCTCCCCCTCAGCCATCGTGTCCCGGCTTTGCCTCCCGCGCCGGCTTCGCCTCCCGCGCCGCCTCCAGCTCCGGCTCCGCCTCCTTTTGCCCCTGCTGCTGCCGGCCGCCCTGGCGGCGTGCCCGCAGTGGCAAAAGGGCCCGGTGTCCTATCCGGTCCCGGCGGAGCGCTTCGTCGAGGTGAAGGGTCGCAAGATCCACTTCGTGGATCGGGGGGATCGTTCCCGCCCGGTGATCCTTTTCATACACGGCTTCGCCTCGTCGCTCGTGGTGTGGCATCGGCTCATGCGGGACTTCGGCCGCCGCTACCGGGTGGTGGCCCTCGACCTGCCGGGGTTCGGCTACTCGGACAAGACGTCCGGGGACTACTCGCCCCAGGGCCTCGCCGACGGGGTGGCCGCCTTCCTGGCCCAGCGGGGCATCGCCCGAGCCCACGTGGTGGCCCACTCCTGGGGCGGCGCCGTGTCCCTGGCGCTGGCGCTGCGCCACCGCGCCCGCGTGCGCTCGCTCACCCTGATGGGGGCCTGGATCTACGACCGGCAGATCGTGCCCTTTTTGCGCTGGTCGCGGGTCGAGGGGCTGGGCGAGCTGCTGTTCGCGCTGTTTTACAAGGAGCGGGTGGGCGACCGCATGGCGCTGGCCTACTACCGCCCCGAAGAGCACGTCACCCACGACATCGTGCAGAAGGTGGACGCGGCGCTGGAGCGCCCCGGGGCCGTCCGCGCGGCCCTGGCGGCCACCCGGCAGCAGGTTCTGGCCAAGCAGCAGCGGCGCTACCGGCTCGTGGACGCGCCCACGTTGCTTTTGTGGGGCCGCGAGGACCAGGTGGCGCTGCTCTCCTTTGGGGAGCGGCTGGCCCGGGAGATGCCCGAGGCGCGCCTCCAGGTCTTCGGCCGCTGCGGCCACTTCCCCATGCACGAGGCCTACGGGGGCACCCGGGCCGCGCTGCGGGCGCACCTGCGCCGCGTGGAGCGCGCCGAGCGCGCCGAGCGTGCCGAGCGCCGAAGCCCCGAGGCCACCTCCACCGGGGGGGCCGGAACCGGAACCGGAACCGGAACCGGAACCGGAACCGGAACCGGAACCGGAA
>CAYFWA010000378.1:1197-6795 GCA_964346625.1 uncultured Myxococcales bacterium | reverse complement strand
CGACGCCGATTACGCGTGTATCTTTGGACTGTTGCCAACAACGCAACTGGCTCGTATGGCAACCAAGGCTGACTGGCGCGAAGCGCCGATTGGGGGTGAGCCCCGAAAAACCGCGCTTTTTCGGGGCGAGGGGGGATGGGACATCCCCCCTGAGATGCCGATACGAGCAACCCCTCAAACCCCTCACACTACCCCCCAAACCACGACTATCTGCACCGAGGTTCGCCAAGCAACCAAGGCTGACTGGCGCGAAGCGCCGATTGGGGGTGAGCCCCGAAAAACCGCGCTTTTTCGGGGGGAGGGGGGATGGGACATCCCCCCTAATATTACGGCTGCCGCTCGTGGGCGCCCCGATCCACGTAGGAGGGGCTGCCGCTGCCCGTGTCGGTGACGTTGGGGTCGTCCACCCGGGCGAGGCCCTCCAGGTCGGTGGCGGGGGCCACGTCGCCGTAGGCCGCGTCGATGCACGGGGAGCCCGCCTGCAGGCGGAAATCCTCCTGCGTGGGATCCAGGAGCAGGGGATTGTCGTAGCTCACCCCGGGACCGCTGTAGGTCGTCTGGCGGATGGTGGTCCAGCCGAGGTCCACGTCTCCCCCGTAGTCGGTGGCGATCTGGGCCCCCAAGGTGGTAGGGGTCCACAGGATGGAGTTGACCACGTCCACGGTTCCGTAGAGCACCCTCAGATCCTTGCCCGTGCCGAGGTCCGCCGTGTTGCCGTACAGGGTGCAGTTGATCATCGACACCCCACTGGTCTGGTTCACGCTGAGGGCGCCGCCGCCGTCGTCGCCGTGGTTGAACGCCAGCACCGAGCTCTCCACCAGGCCGTTGGCGGCCTCCAGGCGCAGCGCCCCGCCGAAGCCGCTGGTGGCCAGGTTTTCCAGCAACCGGCTGCGCCGCACCTCCAGGGAGCCGCCCTGAAGAAACGCCCCCCCGCCGCGGTCGGCGGCCTGGTTGCCCCGCACCGTGGTGTCGAGCAGCACCAGGTTCGCGTCGTCCCCGTAGAGCCCCCCGCCGAAGTCCGCGGAGCTGTCCTGCACCACGCACCCCTGCAGCGTCACGGTGCCGTAGCGCGCGGCCACCGCCCCCCCGCGCTCGGAGTGGTGATCCTCGAGGAGGCACTGCCGCAGCGTGACGGTGCTGTTGTAGGCGTCCAGCGCGCCCCCCTGCTCGCCGCTGTGGGTGGAGAAAGAGCCGAAGATCCAGAGACCATCGAGCACCACGTTCTGGTCCGAGGAGGCGGTGAAGACGTGATAGACGAGGTTGCTGGTGTCGTTTTCCCGCTCCCCCGAGATTCGCGTGAGGTGGGCGAGGGGATCGCGCTGGCTGCGCAGGGTCTCGTCGCCGGCGAAGCCACCGTACAGGGCGGTGTCGTCGCGCAGCTCGATGGTGTTGTACGGACTGTACTCGTAGACGTGGTAGGTGCCCTCGGCCACCCAGATCTCGCAGACCTCCCCGGAGCCAGGGCGGGACGCCGCGGTGGGGATGGCGTCCGGGAGCCGCGCGTAGGCGCTGGCCCAGGACGCTCCCGACTGCGTCCCGGTCTGGTTGTCCCCGTCCACGTACACCACGCAGACGCAAACGCTGGGCGCCCCGTGGCAGGCAGAGTACGGCTCCACGGCGCACTGCCCGTCGCAGCCGTCGCCCTCGAGCTGGTTGCCATCGTCGCAGGGCTCGCGGCCCACCACCAGGCCGTCGCCGCACAAGGGGTCGCAGGTCGACAGCGGCGCGCCGCTGCACAGCCACCCCGGCTCCTGCAGGCAGGAGGCGTCACAGCCGTCGAGGGCCTCCAGGTTCCCGTCGTCGCAATCCTCGGTGGGCCCCAATATCCCGTCGCCGCAGGGGTTGTCGCAGTAGCTCGGCTCCCCCGTGCAGTCCCACCCCGCCTCCACCTGGCAGTTCGCCCCACAGCCATCACCAGGGGCCTGGTTGCCATCATCACAGGTCTCCGGGCTCACCACCAACCCATCGCCGCACAGCGTACCGCAGATGCTCGGCTCGCCGGCGCAGGTCCAGCCGGCCTCCACGGCGCACCCACTGGAGCAACCGTCCCCGTCCTCCACGTTGGCGTCATCACAGCCCTCCCCCTCCTCCAGCGCGCCGTTGCCGCAGCCGTGGCAGCCCGAAAGATCCCACTCGCAGCTCGGCGTGCAGCCCAGGGTGCCCCCTGGCTCCCCGGTGATCTGGGCACAGTCGGCGCCGGCCAGGTCTTCGCCGTCGCAGTCCTCGCCGGGCTCCTGGCGTCCGTTGCCGCACTCGGCGATCCCTCCCCCGTCCACCCCCGCTCCCTTTTTCGAAAAGTCCACCAAGCACCCGGTCAGCGCCCCAGCGCCCAGGCAAACGACGAACCACACCGCGACGGCCCTGCTCCACGCGGGCGAAGGCAGACCGGCCAGCGGCCGGATCCGTACCAAGAAGCTCGACATGACGATTCCACATCTTACCTGGAGCGGCGGGGTGAGACCAGCGCAGGGATCGCTCGGCCACGAGACTTGGAAGGAATCGCCTCACTCCATCAACGGCACCAGGCCTTCGCGGATGGCGTAGCGGGTGAGGCTCGCCACGCTGCGCAGCTCAAGCTTCCGCATGATCTGCGTGCGGTGCCACTCGACGGTCTTGCCGCTCACCCCCAGTCGGGCCGCGATCTCCTTGGTGGTGGAGCCCTCGGCGATGAGCTGGAGCACCTCCCGCTCGCGGTTGGTGAGCACCGAGAAAGCGGAGCGCGCGTCCACTGACTGCCCCCGCAGCACCTCGTCCACCACCACCCCCGTAATGCGCGGGCTCAGGTAGGGTTGTCCCCCCGCCACCGTGTCCAAGGCCTGCAACAGCTCCTCGAAGGAGCTCTCGCGCAGCAGAAATCCGCTGACGCCATAGCCCAAGCCGGTGACGATGAACTGCCGATCGGGCTCCGCGTCGAGCAGGATGACCCGCGCCCCCCCCTCGTGCTGAACGATCCGTTGGGTCACGTCCAGCGCGTTGAGACGCTGGATCCGCGAGCTGAGCAGCACCACGTCGGGCCGCAGCTCCAAGGCCGAGTTGATGGCCGCGTGCCCGTCCGCCGCCTCGGCGAGCAGGACGAGCTCCGGCTGCTCGGCGACCAATTTGCGCAAGCCCTGTACCAGCAGGCGCTGATCGCTACAAATCAGGATATTCATGCTCATTGGACCATCACCGCTCCCGTGAGCGGGCGCCGGTGCGGCCCCTGGAGGAGGCCACTCGGAGGCCGCTGTTTCCCGGGATTCCCTTCGCAGCTCGAAGCGGAATCCTCGTAGTCTACGTCCCCATCGCCAGCCGTACAATCGGGGAAACCCTGGGTTTGCCTATCGTTTTCCCTGGATTTCCGGGTTCCGTTCATACTCGTACCTCTCCCGGGCCTGCGCAGGCGCCCACGCCTACGCTCGCCTGCGCGCAATACCCCTGAATCATCCGGCTCCGCCCTGGTTCTGCCGCCACGCGGGCGGCGCCGATACGTTGGGTTGTTTGGTCGTCCTCGCTACAAAAACAAAGGTGACACGGAAAGTCGAGTCGTCAAGGTTGCGGTGCAGGATTTTGACAATACTGGATTCCGTTCATCTCCCCACCATTTTCATCTCCCCACCATTTTCATCTCCCCACCATTTTCATCTCCCCACCATTTTCATCTCCCCACCATTGTTCGGAAAGGCACCCGACAAGTGGTCTACCGAGCCAGACTCTCGACGTAGCGCAGCCAGGCTTGCTGCAGGAGGCGCAGCGGGCCGAAGGCCACCTCGATGTCCCGCAGACGCGTTGCGGGCGGATCGGGCTCCGCGGAGATGCGCAAAGAAAGGTTGGCCAGGTAGTCGAAGAGCCGATCGTGGCGGCGTTCGGCCAGGAAGTGGAAGAGGGACCAGGCGGTGTCGTAGGCGACAAGGGACCTTCGTCCCCCCTGGTCGAACAGGGAGTCGGTGGTCACCAGCCTGGCCAGAGGGATCCACGTCCCTTCGCGCACGGACCGCGCCACGCGCCGCAGGCGGGCCGTGGGAAGCGCTCCCGGCCCCTCCCACTGCATGTCCACCGTGGCCTCGAAGTACATGGCGAGGCCCTCCACCACCCAGCGCGGGCTGGGATGGTGGCGAGAATGGATGCCCGTGGCGTAGGCCAGGTGGTGGGTGATCTCGTGCACGGCGCGGGCCAGGTTCTGCTGGTGATAGCGGGCGTCCATGCGGCGGGCGGCTCGCCGCAGACGGCGCCGCTGCTCGCGCAGCAGCCGCCGCGCGGCGGCACGGTCGAGCAGCCGCTCCCGGCCGTCTCGTCCGCGCACCCAAAATCGGTCTGTTTCGCGCTCCCGACGCCGGTCTGTTTCGCGCTCCCGACGCCGGTCTGTTTCGCGCTCCCGACGCCGGTCTGTTTCGCGCTCCCGGCCGTCTCGTCCGCGCACCCAAAATCGGTCTGTTTCGCGCTCCCGACGCCGGTCTGTTTCGCGCGCGTGAGAGCGATCGTCGGCATCTGCGCCACCCAGCACCTCCCGCTCCAGAGTCTCGAGCCGGTCTCGAGCGTCGTCCAACTCCTGGTGGGCGCGGCGCCGCTGGGGATCGCTCAGGGCGTCGAAGAAGTAGGAGCGGTGGTCGGCGCTCGAGTAAAAGCCCGCGGAGCCTCGCAGCGCCGAGCCGTAGCCCGCCGCGTGGCGCCGGTAGGCCTCGCGGCTGCCGAACAGCACCACCTCCAGCCGATCCGGTGGTGGGAGGGGCTCGAAGTAGCGGGCTTGGAAGAACCGGAAGAACGCTCGGTGGACCTGCTCGATCAGGGACCCGGTGGCCCGCGCCAGCGACTCGGTGCCGCGGTACGCGATGCGGAAGTGGGCGGTGCGCAGCAGCCGGAAGCCCTCTGGGAGATCGCGGATCAGACGCTCGCCGGCCTCTGGGCGATCCGGCAGGCGGCGGAGGCGCGCCCGCAGGCGTACGAGCCGCCGCCGGGCCTCAGCCTGCTCCCCGTCCAGCATCAGGGTCCAGCGCAGCGCCAGGCCGTAGAGCATCGGGAGCCCGTGGGGCTCCACCCAGCGAGCCAGCCCGAGGCACGCCTCCGGGGGCGGGTCCCCTGCCTCGGTGAGCTCCCGCAAACGCTGCAAAAAAAGGCTCCGGTGCACCGCCCGGAGGCCCAGGCGCTCGAGCCGCTGAGTGGGGACGCGGTAGCGGCGACCCGCCACGTCGAAGATCCGATAGCGGGGATCGACCGCCGCGGTGGACCCCGGCCACGTCGCTCGGTGGGCGGCGTCACCGGCGTCGCGTGCCGAAGGCCGCGAGCCCGCCGGGGCCTCCGCGCCACCCTGGCGCAGCCGCGCGCCCAGGTATAACGCGCCCAGCAGCGCCCCGGACACCAGCACCACCCGAATCAACGCCGCGCCGTGCGATGACTTCATGACGCTTTCATTTTGCGCCACGCGCGCCCGGAGTCAACGCGCGCCCGGAGTCAACGCGCGCCCGGAGTCAAAACGGCTACGCAGCGACGGACAGGTGCGGTATAAAGCGGCCCACGTCGACACGTCGAAAAGAACCACAGGAACCACTGGACCCACAGCAAGAGCTGTGCAGCAAGAGCTGTGCAGCAAGAGCTGTGCAGCAAGAGCTGTGCAGCAAGAGCTGT
>CAYFWA010000378.1:0-1097 GCA_964346625.1 uncultured Myxococcales bacterium | reverse complement strand
GCAGCAAGAGTTGTGCAGCAAGAGTTGTGCAGCAAGAGCTGTGCCGGACCCGGATCCCCGGCGGGCGCCCCCACGCGCGGCGTTCACACGCGGAGCTCACGCTCGGCGTTTCCGCAGATCCGCAGAACGGGGACGGAGCCCGCGCACACCGCAGAAGGAGAAGGAGTCGAACCATGGAGATCAAAGACAAGGTCGTCGTCGTCACCGGTGGCGCGATGGGCATCGGCCTCGCCATCGCCGAGCACTTCGCCCGCCACGGCGCCAAGCTGGTGCTCGGAGACATCAAAAAGGAGGAGCTGGACAAGGCGGTGAAGGTCATCGAGGGCCATGGCGCAGAGGTCATCGGGGTGGAGACCAACGTCACCAAGGAGGCCGACGCCGAGAACCTGATGAAGCAGGCGGTGGACGAGTTCGGCGGGCTGGACGTGGCCGTGCTCAACGCCGGGCTGCTGCGCGACGGGCTGCTCGTCAAGGCCGACAAGGAGACCAAGAAGGTCAAAAAGAAGATGAGCCTCGAGCAGTGGCAGATGGTCATCGACGTGAACCTCACCGGGGTGTTTCTCACCGGCCGGGAGGCCGCGGCGCAGATGGTGGACCTCGGCCGCGGGGGGGTGATGATCCTCATGAGCTCCATCGCCGGCGACGGCAACTTCGGCCAAACCAACTACGCGGCCACCAAGGCCGGCGTGCGCGCCATGGCGGTGACCTGGTCCCGGGAGCTGGCCCGCTACGGCATCCGCGCCATGTCCATCGCACCGGGGTTCATCGGCACCCCCATGGTGAAAAACGACATGCAGCCCGAAGCGCTGGAGCGACTGCTCAAGATGGTCCCCCTCGGCCGCCTGGGCGAGCCCGACGAGGTGGCCAAGATGTGCCAGTTCATCGTGGAGAACGACTTCGCCACGGGCGAGTGCTGGGCCATCACCGGGGGCATGAAGCTATAATCAGGCCCGAACCGTCCCCCCCCACCCACGCCGCGCACGCCGCGCACGCCACGCCCCCCACGCCTCCCCGACGCGGTAGCCCTTAGGGCTCGCGCAAGAATAAGGTCTGCAAGTCAGGGCGCCGAGGCGCCCGGCTGGCAAGGCGTGAAGAGG
>CAYFWA010000377.1:0-6813 GCA_964346625.1 uncultured Myxococcales bacterium | reverse complement strand
CTCGCTCATGAGCGAGGATCGGAACAAGGGACTGCGGTTGGTCCTGTCCCCCGACAAGCTGTTGGTGGAGACCGACACCCCGGAGGTGGGAGAAGCCACCGAGTCCTTGGACGTGGACTACGAGGGAGAGCGCCTCTCCATCGGGTTCAACGCGAGCTATCTGATCGACGCCCTCAGCCGCATCGACGGGGACGAGGTCTTTTTGGAGCTCAACGAAGAGCTCGATCCGTGCGTGCTCAAGCCGGTGGACTCCGAAAATTTCCTCGGCGTCGTCATGCCCCTGCGCCTCTGATCGGCTGGTGAATGCGCCTGCTCGAGTTCTCGGCGTCTGGCTGGCGCAACCTCGCGGAGCTGTCGATCGCTCCCCAGGCGGGGATCAACGTCATTTTTGGCAACAACGCCCAGGGAAAGACCAACCTGCTGGAGGCCATTTTCTATGTGGCCTCCCTGCGCAGCTTTCGTACGGCCCGGCCCGCCCAGCTCATCGGCTGGGGCCAGGAGTTTCTGCGGTTGGGCGCCCGGGCCGAAGCCGGTGGACGGGTGACCCACCTCAACGTGTCCCTGTCGCCCGAGGGGCGGCGTCTGCGCGTGGATGGCACTCCCGTGGCCGCGGTGGACGAGTATTTTGGTGGGTTCAACGTCGTGCTCTTCACGCCCGAGCAGCTCCAACTCGTGCAGGGGGAGCCCGGGGCGCGTCGGCGATTTCTGGATCGGGCCCTGTTCAACGTGGACGCCTCCCAGCTCGGCGTCGTGCGCCACTACAACCGCGTGTTGCGCGAACGAAACGCCTGCCTCAAACAGCACGCGGATCGTCCGAGCGCCGCGGCGTCGCTTTTGGACGTGCTCGATGAGCAGCTCAGCGCGGCCGCCGCGACATTGGTCTGCCGTCGCCAGGCGCTGCGACGCGAGCTCGTCCCGCGGGTGGCCGCCATCCACGAGCGGGTGGCCGGGAGCGACAAGCCGGTGGAGTTGGGCTATCGCTGCCGCGGCCTGCCCGAGGCTACGGCCCTGTGGGAAAAAGACGCCACGCCAGAGCCGGAGCAGTACGCCACGCTGCTCGCTCGCGTCCTGGGTCAACGACGCGAAGAGGATCTGCGCCGCGGGTTCACGGGAGTGGGGCCCCACCAGGACGATCTCGACGTACGGCTGGGCCGTCGCGCCGCCCGGGCCGTCGCCTCCCAGGGGGAAGCGCGCACCATCGTACTGGCGCTCAAGCTCGCCGAGGTGGCGTTCGTCCACGATCGACGCAGCGAGCCTCCGGTGTTGCTGCTCGATGACATGGGCAGCGAGCTCGACGAACAGCGGCGAGAGATCCTTTTTGAAACCCTGGATCCAATGGGGTGCCAGACCTTCCTCACCACGGTGGCACCCGAGCTGGTGCCCACCGAGAGGGTGAGTGCCTACTTTTGTATTGATCAAGGAGTGTTACGTCAAAAACGATAGGCTGTTTTTCCCTTCGCAGGGCCCGCGGTTCCGGCTATACTACAAGGTCATCTGTCAGGGTCGGGGCGCGGTCGTCACGCGACGTCGGCCTGTCCCCCGTAAAGGATTGAAATCATGAGTAAGGATCACGAGGATCACCCGGAGATCGAGCCCCTCGATCCCGCGGAGTTAGAGGTTTCCGGGGCGCCCTTCGACCCGGAGGCTGGCTATACGGCCGACAACATTCAGGTGCTCAAGGGACTCGAGGCGGTGCGCGCTCGCCCGGGGATGTACATCGGAGACACCGACGACGGCAGCGGGCTGCACCACCTGGTCTTCGAGGTGGTGGACAACTCCGTGGACGAGCACCTGGCGGGCTACAGCGACCAGATCACGGTGACGCTGCACATCACGGGGCTGGTCACCGTGGAGGACAACGGCCGCGGGATCCCGGTGGATCTGCACGAGGAGGAGCAGCGCCCGGCCGCCGAGGTCATCATGACCGAGCTCCACTCCGGGGCGAAGTTCGGAAACTCCAGCTACAAGGTCTCCGGCGGGCTGCACGGCGTAGGCGTGTCCGTGGTCAACGCCCTGTCTGAGGAGCTGGACCTGTACATCTATCGAGACGGCGAGCGCTACCATCAACGCTACGAGCGGGGTCTCCCGGTGACCGAGTTCGTGGTCACCGGGGAAACGCGCAAAACCGGCACGCTGATCACGTTTCGACCCGACAGCCAGATCTTTACCAACCTCGAGTTCTCCTTCGACCGGCTCGCCCGCCGGCTGCGCCAGCTCGCGTTTTTGAACCCGGGGTTGTGCATTACCCTCGTCGATCAGGCCAACAATCGTCGGCACGACTTTCAGTACGAGGGGGGCATCGGCTCCTTCGTGGAGCACCTGGGACGGGCCAAGGTGCCTTTGCACGAGCCCGTAATCCACTTTTCCCAGGATCGGGAGGGGATCATCGTGGAAGTGGCGATGCAGTGGAACGACTCGTTTCAAGAGAACCTCTACTGCTTCACCAACAACATCCACAACAAAGACGGCGGCACCCACCTCACCGGCTTTCGCAAGTCCCTCACGCGGACTCTGAATCAGTACGCTGAGGTTAACAAGCTGCTCAAGGATCAGAAGAGCAACCTCACGGGAGACGACGTGCGCGAGGGGCTCACCGCGGTGGTCTCGGTGAAGCACCCGGACCCCAAGTTCAACTCCCAGACCAAGGACAAGCTGGTCTCCAGCGAGGTGCTGGGGGTGGTGGAGGCGGCGATCAACGAGGAGCTCTCCGAGTGTCTGGAAGAAAACCCAAGGGTGGCCAAAGCCATCTTGCAAAAGGCCGTCACCGCGGCGCGCGCCCGGGCGGCTGCCCGCAAGGCGCGGGAGCTCGTGCAGCGCAAAGGCGCGCTGGACACCTTCTCGCTGCCGGGCAAGCTGGCCGACTGTCAGGAGCGTGACCCCACGCGGGCGGAGCTGTTCATCGTCGAGGGAGATTCCGCCGGCGGGACCGCCAAGCAGGGGCGGGATCGGAAAAATCAGGCCATCTTGCCGCTGCGGGGCAAGATCCTGAACGTGGAAAAGGCGCGGTTCGACAAGATGCTGTCCTCCCAGGAGATCGCCACCCTGATCACCGCCCTGGGCACGGGAATCGGCAACGACAACTACGACATCGCCAAGCTGCGGTATCACTCCATCGTCGTGATGACCGACGCAGACGTGGACGGCAGCCACATCCGCTCGCTGCTGCTCACTTTCTTTTTTCGCCAGATGCCCGACATCGTGGAGCGGGGGCATCTCTTTTTGGCTCAGCCTCCGCTGTTCAAGGTCAGCCGGGGCAAGAAGATCATGTATGTCAAAAACCAGGCGCAGCTCGACGAGTACCTGCTGCGGCGCGGCAGCGAAGGCATGCGCCTGGTGCAGGGGGAGCAGGAGCTGCGAGGGACGGCCATCGAGAGCTTCGTCAAGTCACTCAAGCGCTACGCCCGGGTGCTCAATCAGCTCGTCCCCGAAGGGGATGCGGAGCTTTTGCACCAGGTGGTGCGCCACGGCGGCCCCTACGAGCGGGAGCTGTTCGCCTCCGAGGAGGCGGTGGAGGCGCTCGGGAACCGGCTCATCGGGGCGCTGAAAAAGGGCGGAATCAAAACCTGCCGGGTGCGGCCGGACCCCAACGAGCAGGGCTACGAGGGCGTGCTGGAGACCACCATCGAGGGCTCCCGGCGCAAGACCGTGTTGGGCTGGTCCCTGGTGTCCTCCCCGGAGTTCCAGGAGCTCATGCGCCTGTTCGACCTCGCCACCCAGGAGGTGGATCTTCCCTTCGAGGTGTATCAGGGTGACGATGTGGAGACCTTCGACTCCTACCTGCCTTTCATCAAGCACGTGGAGGCCCTCGGTCACAAGGGGATCAACGTCCAGCGGTTCAAGGGGCTGGGCGAGATGAACGCCGAGGAGCTGTGGGATACCACCATGAACCCCACTCAGCGCACCTTGCTGCGAGTCACCGTGGATGATCCGGTGGAGGCCGACGAGGTGTTCACCGTGCTCATGGGTGACCAGGTGGAGCCCCGCCGCGACTTCATCGCGGCCAACGCCCACAACGTCCGCAACCTCGACGTGTAGGCGCGCGACCCCCGGTCCATCGCCGTGAGCGGTGGGCCGCGCCCCGGATTCACCTTCTGCTGACCCAAAGAGGGCGACGCTGGGAGATCCTGGGGTCGACCGTCAGCCCCGAGCGGTGGACGGCAGGCCGAGGCCGCGCTGCAGCTCGTCGAGGATGCCCGGCTCGGGGCAGCAGTCCCGGGCGCGGCGCAGGCACTCGGCGGCGCCCGCGGCATCGCCCTGGAGGCTGCGCGCGGTGGCGAGTCGGCACAGGGTGGCCGGGTTGGACGGATCGAGGATGAGACAGCCCTCGTAAAGGCTCACCGCGTCCGCGAGGCGGTTGGCCCCGAGCTGCCGGTCGCCCAGCGCGGCGATGTCGTCCACGTCCTCGGCGCTGAGGCCATAGGCCTCGCGCAGCCCGCCGTCGGAAAACAAAAACCGCTCGAGACCGTCGAAAAAAGTCTCTGCCCACTGGCGGGCGGCGTTCGGCTCTGGCGGCTCGGTCGCGGCGAGGGGGGGCCGGGTCGCCTCCTGCGGTGCTCGCGTGTCGGTATCTTCGATGGGTCGCATGATCGCCTCCTTGCTTTCCGGGTCAACCATGGTTCATACCCGCTTGAGCTTGTCGATGGAGGTCATCGAGAGTTGGTGGACCATGTTGCTCAGGTTCGACAGCACGTCGTTCCACTGCTTCATCTTCTGCGTGTAGAACTGCAGCTCGGCCTGCAGGCGGTTGTTCGTGGCCTGCTTGTCGGCGTCGGACTTTTTGCCCCCCGGTCCCTCGGCACCCTTGGCCGAGCCGTTGGAGCCGCCGGAGCCGCCGGAGCCGTCCACCGCGTTGGCGGCGAGGTTGGCCCCGGCGGACACGGCCGCCCCGGCGGCCGGGCCGCCGTAGACCGACGCCACGGCCGCGCCCACGTTGCCTGCGAACTTGAGAATGCCGGACAAAATGTCGCTGCCCGAGCCGGAGTCCCCGGCCTTTCGGCGTCGCCGCGGCGCAGCGTCTTCGCCGGTGCGGGTGCGCGCGCGGGTCCCCCGGCGTCCGCGCGAAGAGCCATCGACCCGGCCGCTTTCGCTGGGGCGGGGGTCGTCGACCGGGCGCAGGACCTTGCGGCCCGGGTAGTTCGGGTCCTCGGTGACGCGCACCTCGGGGCGCCCGCCCTTGCCGGTGGATTTTCCCCCCATCTGCGAGGCCATCTGGCCCATGACCTCGCGGGTTTTTTCCTCGTAGTAGTCGCTGATGAGCGCGGAGACGAGCATCAGGAGCTCGTCGAACGAGATGTTGGAGTCGAGCAGCCGCTGGATCTCGCTGCCCACCTGCTGGCCGTAGCGGTCCACGGCCGCCTCGCCCAGCGGCCGGCGGTTTCGCTCCAGGCGGTCGCGATTGCCCCGGCTCGCGCGGCGGGCCGCGTTGTCCTGAGCGCGGCGCTGGGCCCGGGAGTCCCGGCCGTCTGCGCCCCGGTTCCGCTTGCGATCCTTGGCCTCGGCCTTGAGCTTGTCGATGGCCTCGGTGAGCACGCGGGCCTTTTGCGCCTGCGGCCCGGTCAACAGGTTCTCCTTGCGCGCCTGCCCGATCTTGTGGCCCAGCGCGCCGTCGACCACCTTGGCGCCGCCGGCCGCGGCGGCCAGGGCGGCCGCCGCGCCCGTGGCCAGGGCGCTACCGATGCCGGCCGAGCCGACGGCGCCCCCCGGCGGGGTGGGAATCGAGGACGGGACGGCGGTGCTGGCCCCAGAAGCGACTTGTGGCGAGAGGGTGTTTCCGATGTTCATGGCTCGTTCTCCTTTGGGTGGCTTCCCCAGCCCGGGGAGCCGGTGGTTGGTTGATTCCGAACGAACCGGTCTTCGGCGCTCCGGCGGCGGCGGTGCGGGCTTTTTTCCCCTCGGGTTGGAACCTTCTCGCTGTTGATCTGAAATACTCTTTTATTACGGATATATATGCAATCAGGGAAGGGAAATTTTTTTTTTCCTCTCGGCGGGCCAGCGGCCCCGAAGGCGCTCAGCGCCCTTCGGGCAAGGCGGGGGGCGGGGCGGGCAGCTCCAGCGCCTCGCGCTCGCCGCCGAGCAGGGCATCGATTGCGGCGGCCGGGTGATGCAGCACCCCCTGGACCAGCACGCGGTGATCGCGGGGCTCGAGGCCCAGCAGCCAGCGGCCCTCGCGGGCCTGCACGAGCAGCGTCCCGTAGAGCAGGGCGGCGTCCTCGCGGTCCTTGGAAGACAGCCCGCTGCCTCGTTGCAGGCGCTCGGTCAGGCGCTTTAGCAGCGCCTCGGCGTCGCGTGGATCCCCGCCGCCTGTGAGGTGCTTTTTGCGAAACCGCGCCGCGCGGGTGGCGATCTCCGGCAAGGGGACCCCCTGCTGCGTCTCGGCGATCACCTCCCGCATGACCCGGCACTGCTCGAGCAGCGAGGCGTCATCGGAGAGCTCCACCTCGTCGAGCAGGGCGAGGGCCTCGCCCAGCGCGCAGCGGCGCACGGCGAGCACCGCGAGGTTCAGCTTCACCGCCGGGCGCTCCAGGCCGAGGCCCACCGCCGTGTGCAGATGCATCTCTGCCTCGTCGAGCAGGCCCTGCTCCATGCGCAGCTTGCCGGTGACGAAGTGATACACCGCGACGTCGTCGACCCAGGACCGCGGCCGCGCCCGCTCCAGGATCTCGGCCGCCTCGGCGGTCTCGCCTTGCGCCAGCAGCGCCGCGGCGTATTGGGTGCGCTCCAGGCGCTTGATGCGCCCCCGGTAAAAAAGCTTCGCGAGCCATTTCATGTCGATGCTCAGGTGGTCATGTCGATGCTCAGGTGGTCATGTCGATG
>CAYFWA010000376.1:5230-6815 GCA_964346625.1 uncultured Myxococcales bacterium | reverse complement strand
CACCCCCAATCATCGCGCTTCGCGCCGCTGCAGGGAAAGGCGCCAATTCGCCGTTCCGCGCAGTTTCGGTCCTGCGTGACACCTGAACGGTTACGATTTCTTTACGGGCGGGGCCTCGGGGTCCCGCGCAGTTTCCTTGCAAAGGGTTTTGTTTTCGTGAGCCCCCCGTCCGGGGGGCCCCGCCTCGGCGCAGCTACCCGAACGCTATCCCGCGATGCGTTTGAAGTCCGCTACCCTCCGAAACAGGCCGTCCACCGCCGAGACCAGAGCGAGGCGGTTGCCGCGCTGGGCCGGATCGTCGGCCATAACTTTGACCTGATCGAACAAATCGTCAACCGGCGGCCGCAGCCCGGCCAAAAGCTCCAGCGCTCGCTCGTAGCGCTGGGCCTCGGCGCACTCGGTCACCTCGTCGCGGGCGCGGCGGTACGCCTCGTACAGCGCACGCTCCGCGGGCTCAACGAGGTCCGCGGCGTCCACCTCGCCCAGCGCGAGGTCGGCCTGCTTGAGGATGTTCATGCGCCGGAAGGTGGTGGCCAGGGCGGCGTACTCGTCGGTCTGGGCGAAGGCGTGCACCGCCGCCACTCGTCGGGACAGATCCAGGGGGTCGTCGCCCCCGGCGCCGAAGACCGCCTGCACGATCTCGGCGGAGGAGGACTCGGCGAGCAGCCCGCGGAGCCGCTCGAGCAAAAACTCCACGCCCTCGACGACGTCGGGCTCCACCCGGGTCTCAGGGGGCGACTCGCGGTAGGGGGCCGCCGCCTCGGCCACCAGAGCCTCGAGGGGGCCCGGAATCTCGCGGGAGATCAGCATCCGCAGCACGCCGAGGGCCGCGCGCCGCAACCCGAAGGGGTCACCCCCGCCCCGGGGCTTGAGCCCGGCGCCCAGGCAGCCCACCAGGGTGTCGAGCCGGTCGGCCACCGCCAGGGTCGCCCCCGCCGCGCTGGGCGGCAGCGGGGCGCCGGCGGCGCGGGGCTGGTAGTGCTCCAGGATGGCGTCGGCCACCGCCGCCGGCTCGCCCTGCTCCAGGGCGTAGTAGCGGCCCATCACGCCCTGCAGGTCGGGGAACTCCCCCACCATGTGGGTCACCAGGTCGGCCTTGCACAGCCGGGCCGCCTCGCTCACCACCGCGGGATCAGCGCCGAAGCGCGGCGCCAGGGCGCTGGCCAGCGTCTGGACCCGGGCGACCTTGTCGGCCACGGTGCCGAGCTTGGCCTGAAACACCACGTCCTCGAGCTCGGCGGCGCACTGGTCGAGGCCCGCCTTGCGGTCCTCGTCCCAGAAGAAGCGGGCGTCGGCCAGGCGGGCAGCCAGCACCCGCTCGTTGCCGGCCACTGCCACGGCGAGATCCTCCACGGCGGTGCCCAGCACCGTAACGAAGCGGTGGGTCAAGGCGCCGGTGCAATGATCCTCGGCGTCGGAGGCGTCCACCGCCGGGGCGCGGATCGCGCCGATGGGGGCGTCGGGGCCCGCGTCGGCGTCAGGGCCCGCGTCGGTGGTGGGGCCCGCGTCGGCGGTGGGGCCCGCGTCGGCGGCGGAGCCCAAGTCGACGGCGGGGCCCAAGTCGGCGGCGGGGCCCGCGTCGGCG
>CAYFWA010000376.1:0-5130 GCA_964346625.1 uncultured Myxococcales bacterium | reverse complement strand
GTGGGGCCCGCGTCGGCGGTGGGGCCCGCGTCGGCGGTGGGGCCCGCGTCGGCGGTGGGGCCCGCGTCGGCGGCGGCGCGCTGCTCCATGGCGAAGTAGCGCTGGTGGCCCCGCATGGCGGAGATGATCACCTCCCGGGGGACCTGCAAAAAGCGCTCGTCGAAGCGGCCGCACACGGCCACGGGCCACTCCACCAGGTTGGCGACCTCGGACAGCAGGGCCTCGTCGGGGATCACCGGGGCGCCCACCTCGGCTTCCAGCGCGGTGATCTGGCCGGCGATGAGATCACGCCGTCGCGCCCGATCGGGGATCACCTTCACCGACTCCAGGGTCGCCTCGTAGTCGCGCGGGGCGGGGAGGGTCACCGGCTCCGGCGCGTGGAAGCGGTGGCCCCGGCTCTCGCGGCCCGCCCGGACGCCAGCGAACTCCACGTCGAGCACGGTGTCGCCCAGCAGCGCCACCAGCCAGCGCACCGGCCGCACGAAGCGCTCGGGCCGCGCGGCCCAGCGCATGGACTTGCGAAACCCCAGCACGTCGAGCAGCTCGCGACACAGCCGGGCGAGCACCGGCGCCGCCGGCTCGCCGGGCAGCACGTGGGTGGCGGTGACGTAGCGGCCCTTGGGGGTGTCGGCCAGGGTGAGCTGCTCCACGGCGACGCCCGCCTTCTCGGCGAACTTCTCCGCGGCCTTGGTGGGCTGCCCGTCCTGGAAGGCCACGCGCTCGGGGGGGCCGGTGAGGGTCTCCTCCAGATCCGGCTGTCGCTCGGGCAAGCCCTGCACGCAGGCGGCCAGGCGCCGGGGCGCTCCCCAGACCTGGATCCCGGCGTGAGTCAGGCGGGCGGCCTCCAGTCGCTCGGCCAGCAGCGTGGGCAGCGCCTCGAGGGCCCCATCGATCTCTGCGGCCGGGATCTCCTCGCAGCCGATCTCGAACAGGAGGTCCTGGCTCATCGGCTCCCTCCTTGGCGGCTCGGGTCCTGGATCTCGTTCTGTTGCTTCTGGTTTTGCTGGGCCTGGTGCTGGGCCTTGTGCTGGGCCTTGTGCTGGGCCTCGTGCTGGGCCTTGTGCTTGGCTTTGTGCTTGGCTTTGTGCTTGGCTTCCTGTTTGGCCTTCTTCTCGGCCGCCTGGCGGAGCTGCTCGCGCTCGGCCTCGGCCACCTCCCGGCCTTTTTTACCCAGCAGCGGGTAGCTCAGCGAGCGCCGCGTATCCACGTAGACCCGCGCCGCACCGAAGGCCATCTGGCGCACCCGCAAAATGAAGCGCTGGCGCTCGGTGACGCTGATGGCGCCCCGGGCATCGAGCACGTTGAACAGGTGGGAGCAGCGCAGCGTACAGTCGTAGGCCGCCATGGGGCAGCCGGCCTCGAGGGCGGCCTGGCCCTCGGCCTCGTATTGGTCGAACTGCTGGGCGTACATGTCGATGTCGGCCACCTCGAAGTGATAGCGCGAGCGCTCCACCTCGTCCTGGTGGTGAATCGAGCCATAGGTGATGTCATCGGACCACTTCAGGTCATAGACGCTGTCGACCCCCTGCAAGAACATGGCGATGCGCTCGAGGCCATAGGTCAGCTCCGCGCTCACCGGGCTCATCTCGAGCCCACCGGCCTGCTGGAAGTAGGTGAACTGGGTGATCTCCATGCCGTCGGCCCATACCTCCCAGCCGAGACCCCATGCGCCGAGGGTGGGCGACTCCCAGTCGTCCTCCACGAAGCGCAGATCGTGGACTTGGGGATCGATGCCCAGCGCGCGGAGGCTGTCGAGGTACTGGTCCTGCACGTCCTCGGGGCTGGGCTTGAGCAGGACCTGGAACTGATAGTAGTGCCCCAATCGGTTGGGATTCTCCCCGTAGCGGCCGTCGGTGGGGCGGCGGCTGGGCTCCACGTAGGCCGCCCGCCACGGCTCAGGCCCCAGCGCGCGCAGGAAGGTCGAGGGGTTGAAGGTCCCCGCCCCCACCTCCAAGTCGTAAGGCTGCATCACCACGCAGCCGCGCTCGGCCCAGAAGTGTTGCAGCGTCAACAAGACATCTTGAAAGTTCACGACATATGCCTCGCGCCCGGGATCACGGATCGCACCGATCTCGAAGCCCAACCATATAGCCTGCCCCGCCCCGCAGAATCAAGGGAACAGAGACGAAAGAGGGGGACGACGAAAGAGGGGGACGGTGTTCGAAGATTCGAAGTCGCCTTTACATTTGTGTCCACCGATTCCCTAGACGAAAGAGGGGGACGGTGTTCGAAGATTCGAAGTCGCCTTTACATTTGGGGGAAGAGGGGGACGGTGTTCGAAGATTCGAAGTCGCCTTTACATTTGTGTCCACCGATTCCCTAGATTTGCTCTGTATTCCGCAACCGCATTCGCGCCAACGAAAGAGGGGGACGGTGTTCGAAGATTCGAAGTCGCCCATACATTTGCGTACACTTAATTCCTTAGATTTACTCTGTATTACCTCGCACCTCGCACCTCGCACCTTTTCAAAACAGGAAAATTCACAACTTTGCTAAGCATTAAATTCGATATTCCGTGTACGCCCAAATCCCGTGCACTTCTCCAAGAAATCCGCCCTCGGATGAAAAAAATCCGCAACCCCTTCTCCGCCATGCCGAATACCGCTGCATGCCACGTTACAAACGCATCTGTCCTCCAGGTTCCGTCCAGCACATCATCGACCGCTTCGGGCGCTACGAGTTTCGCCTAGACTACCCGCGAGCCCGGGCCGAGTATCGTGACCGGTTCGTCCGAGCCCTCGGAAAAACCGACTGGCAGGCGCTCACGCTGACGTTGATGTCGAGCCATACACACAAGGGGCTGGTCGCGGGAACCCTGCCGCCCCAAAAGCTCATGCAACCGCTCAAGACCGGCTTTGCCCGCTGGATCAACACCATGGAAGGCCGCTTCGGTCAGGTGTTTGGCGACCGGTATCGCAACATCACCTGCGATGAGGAGCGCACCGCAAAGCTGATCGCCTACCTCCACAACAACCCTGTGCGGGCGGGCGTGGTCGCCTCACCGGAGCTCAGTGACTGGACATGTCACCTGGAGTACATCGGGGAACGACCCGCACCGCCGTGGCTGAACGTCGAGCTGGGTCTGTCCCTCTGCGGCTTCTCCAACAGCCCCAGCGGGAGGCTCGCCTTTCACGACTTCGTCTGCGAAGAGGCCGAAAAGGAGCCAGACAGCTGGTTATCAGCACCAGGGCTCGACGCGGATCGCGCGCGGATCCGACACCAGCTCGGCGCCCCGGTGGAGCTTGCGTCTCCGACCCTCTCGGGCAACTCGGACGAGCCAGTCCACACGGTCGAGTTGCTCAACGAGGTCCCGTTACGGCCTCGCCTCGACGTCGAGCCGCATGAGGTCATGGAACTCGTAGCAGAGTTCGAGGAGCTGGATCCAACGGATTTGACCCAGCGTACTCAACGAAGAGTGATTATCCGCGCCAGAAGACTCGCGCTTCTGGTTTGGTCGGTCGAGCTTGGTTTGCCGCAGGTGCGGATGGCGCGCGCGCTGGGAATCTCCAATCCGACCGCATCACACCACCTCTCTCGCTCATGCGGGAATTTGGATCTCCATGAAAAAGCCCAGTATATCGCTCGGTTGATACGAACGGATACCCCTCGGGGTCTATCAGCGGCGTAGCCGTACACGCATTGCGTTGGAGAGTCGTCGCTGGCCCCGCTGCCTGGCTATCTTACGAAACCAGCGGGTTCCCTTCTCATTCCTTACTGAATTCCTTACCCTTTCCCGATTCAGTTTTCACTGAACTGTCACGCCAACTTCGAATCTTCGAACTCCGTCCCCCTCTTCCCTACCTTGGCTGGGCGCGATAGATTGGGGTCATGTGTGATTTGGGCCTCTCGAAGCTGGCGCTGATTGCGGTTGCGGCCGTGGTGATGGTTGGTGGGGCTAAGGTGGGCTGCCGGCGGGCTGCGACGGATCGGCGCGAGGACCCTCGGCTGCAGGCGTCGACGGGCGAGACGCCGGGGCCCTCCCGCCGGTCCGCGGGAAAAGGGGCTCGGCCCGGTGCCGGGGTGAAGGCGGCGCCGGCGGCGCCGGCGGCGCCGGCGATGGGGCCGCGTAGGGTCAGGCCGGCCATGGACTCGGGAGCGAAAGCGGACGCAAAAAGTGAAGCTCGCGCGACGCCAGACTCGCGCGATGACGGGGGCAAGGTGTACAAGGACCGGCGGCTACGGCTGGGCAAGCCCGGGCCGGTGCAGGTGACGGCGCAAGGGCAGGCGCCGCAGGTGACGCTACGCTACCGGCTGCGCGCGGGCGAGCAGCTCACGTGGCAGGCCGCGATCGAGCAGCGAAACGAGCTGCGCACCGAGAAACAGTGCCCCGCTTCGGGCGCAGAGCCCGAGAGGCGCAAACCGCCCCACCGAACTCTGAGGCTGGGCTACCAGGTCAATGTCGTGACCCGGGTGCGAAAGGCGCTGCCTCAACTGGTCGATTTGCAGACCGAGTTCCAAGACGTACAGCTCACGCTGCCGCCGAGCCTGTCCGACCAGCGGGACCTGCTCACGTCCCTGGTGCGCAACACTCGCTACCGCACCCGGATGTCGCGGCGCGGTCAGATCCACCTGTTCGAGCTGGAACGCCTGACAGGGTCGAACCTCAAGGCAGAGCTCAAGCAGCTGCGTAGCCCGCTCACGGCGATGCAGCCGATCCTGCCCACTGAGGCCGTGGGCGCGGGCGCCGCGTGGAAGCACCAGCGCCGCGTGGCGTTGAGCGAGCCGGGCGGCAAGGTCACCGCGATCTACGCCACGAGCTACCGCCTCGAAAAGATGATCCCCGCGGGCAAACCCGCCCAGGCGGTGATGCGGGTCACCACGTCGATTCGTTTGCAGGGAACACTGATGGGGGAGTCCTTCGAGGGCAGCGGCCGCACCCGCAGCCGGATCGTCATCGACACTCGCCGGGGCCTGATGCTCTCGGCCCGGGGTAGCACGCGGGTCTGCAGCGCGGTGATGGGGCAGACCTCCACCAATCACACCACGTTTTCCCAGAAGCTGCTCGGCACGCGCCTCACGGCGCCAGGCAAGACGACGCCACGTGAGGCGACGCCGAAAATCAAGACGCCGAAAATCAAGACGCCGGAAATCAAGACGCCGGAAATCAAGACGCCGGAAATCAAGACGCCG
>CAYFWA010000375.1:0-6833 GCA_964346625.1 uncultured Myxococcales bacterium | reverse complement strand
GGCGCCAGCCCGCCGAAGGTGGTCAAGGTCGTGAGCAGGACCGGGCGCATGCGCCGGATGCCGGCTTCGCGGATCGCTTGGCCAGAGCTGAGCCCCTCGGCGCGCGCGCGGTTCGCGTAGTCGATGAGCACGAGGGAGTCGTTGACCACCACTCCGGACAGCGCCACGATCCCCATCATGGACATGAAGCTCAGGTTGAAGCCGAGCGCCAGGTGCCCCAGGGTCGCGCCCACGATGCCGAAGGGGATGGCGATCATGACGATCATTGGCTGGGCGTAGCTGCGGAAGGGGATCGCCAGCAGGAAGTAGATCGCGAGCAGCGCCACCACGAAACCGCGCAGCAGGCTCCCGACGCTTTCTCGCATGTTGGCCTGGCGGCCTTCGTAGCTGTGGGTCAAGCCCGGGTAGCGGGCCTCCAGCTCGGGCAGCAGGACCTCGTCTACGGTCCGCAGAATCTCGGCGGACTTGCCGATCGGCCGGACGTCGGCCGTGACGGTGACGGTGCGCCGGCCGTCCCGCCGGTTGATGGCCGTGTAGGCCCGGTCACGGGTGACCTCGGCCACTTGACGCAGCGGGACCCGCGTCCCCGCGGGGGTGGTGACGAGGAAGCTCTCCGCGTCATGCTCGCGTTGGCGGCTCTGCGCCGGGTAGCGGACGAGCACCCGCATCTCCTCGCGGCTGCGTTGTTGGCGGATCGCCTCCGCGCCGTAGAAGGCGTTTCGTACCTGGCGACCGATCTCCTTGGAGGTGAGGCCGAGGCTGCGGCCGGCCTCGTTGATTCGGATGTCGAGCTGTTGCTTGCCCGGGATGTAGCCGTCGTCGATGTCCGTAGCGTGTGGAAACTCGGCGAGGCGAGCGGCGAGCGCCTCGGCGGCGGCCTGGAGGGTGCGGGTGTCCCGGTGGCTCAGCTCCACGGTGAGGGCAGCGCCCCGGCCCGGCCCGCCCCGGTCGGCCTCGAAGCGGATGGACTCGAGGCCCGGGACAGGGCCGAGCTCCTGGCGCCAGAGCTGGACCACCCGCCGGGTGGAGAGCGTCCGGACGTCGGCGCTTTGGAGATAGGCCGTGACCTCGACGTGATTCTCCACCACCACCGCGGCCACGCCGTTTACCAGCCGCTCGCCTCCGTGGGTCTTGGCCACCCGGTTCACGGCGTCCGCCAGGCGGGCCCGCACCGCGTCGACCCGACTCAAGGGAGAGCCGTAGGGAAGCACCGCGGTGACCACCGCCTGATCGGCCTCGGCCCGGGGCATGAGGATGACCCCGATGCGCCCGCTACGGATGTAGCCGATGGTGCCGACGAGCAGCGCCAGCCCCACGGCTACGGTGACCAACCGCCAACGCAGCGACAGCCCCAGCGCGGGCTGGTATAGGCGCTGGTTGAGCCAATCGATCCCACCGGCGATCCGCTGCTTCAGCCGCCGAAGCCTACCAAACCGCGACCGCCGCTCGCGGAGGTGCGCCAGGTGCGCCGGCAGGATGAACAGGGCCTCGACCCAGGAGATCACGAACGTCGTGATCACCACCATGGGGATCACCCGCCAAGCCTTGCCCATGTTGCCGGTCACGAAGAACAGCGGCAAAAAGGCGGCGATGTTGCTGAGGATGGCGACAGCGATGGGGATCGCCACCGCCCGCGCCCCTCGAATCGCGGCCTGGGCGAAGCTCATCCCTTCGGCCTGATACTGGTAGATGTTTTCGCCAGCCACGATGGCGTCGTCCACCACGATGCCCAGGGCAATGATGAACCCGAACATGGAGATCATGTTGATGGAGACGTCGAACAGGGGCAGAAACAGGACCGCGCCGAGGAACGACGTCGGAATGCCCATGGTGACCCAGAAGGCCAGGCGCCACTCGAGAAACAGGCCCAGCACCACCAGCACCAGCACCAAGCCCATGAAGGCGTTTCGCAGAAGCAGGGTTAGGCGCTGGCGGTAGATGTCCGTGAAGTCGTTGAGGACCTGACAACGCACGCCGGGCGGTAGATCGCCCCGCGCCTGCTCGATGACCTTCTCCACCGCCCGCGACACGGTGGTCGGAGACTGATCTCCGACGCGGAACACCTTGAGCACCAGTCCTCGGGCACCGTTGAAGGTGGCGTAGGTGTTGGTGTCCTCGAACCCCTCCTCGACCGTGGCGATCTGGTCCAGGCGCACCACGGCGCCCTGGCCGCTGACGACCACGGGGATGCGCGCGAATTGCTTGGCCCAGTCGCGCCGGTCCTTGACCCGGAGCAGGAGCTGGCCTCCGCGGGTCTCGATCTTGCCGCCGGGGAGCTCCACGGACGCCGCCCTGAGGCGATTGGCGACCTCCTGCAGGGTCAAGCCGTAGCGCCGGAGCTGCTCCTCGGAGATCTCCACCAGCACCCGGTAGGGCCGGCCGCCGATCAGATCCACCTGGCCGATGCTCCCGTTTTGCAGCAGCCGCTCGCGAAGCTGCTCCACCGTCTCTCGCAGCACGCGCTCGCTCACGTGGCCGGAGACGGCGATGTCGAGCACGCCGCGACGGCGGGCCAGGAGCGTGACCTCTGGTCGCTCGACATCCTTGGGAAAGGTGGTGATGCGGTCCACCGCCTGCTTGATGTCCAGGTAGACCTTCTGGCGGTTCACGCCGTCTTGCAGCTCGGCGGTGACCCGACCCACCCCCTCGCTCGCGGTGGCGCGGAGGATCTTGATGCCCTCCAGACCACGGAGCTCGTTCTCGATGGACAGCAGGATGCCGCTCTCCACCTCCTCGGGGCTGGCGCCGGGGTACACCACGGTGATCTGAACGAGGTCCAGCTCGAACTCTGGCCACACCTCCTGCTTGATCTGCGTGGCCATGTAGAGCCCGCCACCGATCAGAACGATCATCAGCAGGTTCGGGGTCACGCGGTTCCCGACCATCCACCCGATGATCCCTCCCCGGGTGGCTCGCTTGTCGCGCGGTTGGCTCACGGCCTCTTCCTCCCGCGCGGCCGGGAGCGCTTGTCGAGGACCCGCAGCGGCGTCCCCTTCACCGGCGTGGAGAGATCGCTCACCACGAGACGATCCCCCGCGGACAGCCCCTTGGTGACCACCACGCGATCCGGGCCCCGGAACGCCAGGCTCACCGTCCGGATGTCCAGCCGGCTCTGGCGGTCGATCAGCCACACCCGCGTCCCACCTCGCAGGAGCCGACGGGGCAGCACAAACACCGATTTGAGCTCGCTGCCCTGGACGACGGCCTCGATCCAGGAGCCCACCAGCAGGCGCGGCTTGCCGCGGTTCTCCTTCCGAAGAGCCAGGGGATCGGCGATCCGGACGATGAGCCGCGCCATGCGCCCTTTCTCCTCGAGGTCCGGGGCCAACCGCATCACTCGGCCCGTGCGGGACTGTTCCTGGCTCCAGCTCGGATCACGGATGGTCACCTCCGCCCCCGGCTCGCCGCTGGCGCCGGGAACTCGGACCCACTTGAGCTGATCCACGGGGAGCACGAGCTCCACCCAGAACGCGTCGGTGCCGACGAGGCGCGCCAGGCGGGTCGTCTCGGTCACCCGGGTGCCCACGTTCACGTCCCTCGACAGCACCACCGCGTTGATGGGGGACCGGATCACGGTACGCTTCAGATCCAGCCTGGCCTTACGCAGGGTGGCCCGGGCGGACTCCATGGCGGCCTTGTTCTTCCGGAGCTGCGGACCTCGCAGAACCAAGTCCCGATTCACGTCCTTGGCCGAGGAGCCCAGGAGCTCGAGCTCGTTCCGGGCGCTGGCCTGCCGGCCCTGCTCGAGCTGCAACTCGGCCTTGGCCTGCTTGATGGCGGCGGTGCTCTGCTGAACCGCCACCCGGTAGTCGCTCGGGTCAATCCGGAGCAGGACGTGCCCCTCGGGCACCAGACCACCGGGGAGCATCTCCCGGCTGAGGGATACGACTTCTCCGCGTACCCTGGGGTGCAAGGCGACCTCCTCGGCCGCGCGCACGCGACCCATGCCCTTGACCACCACCCGGTGATCGGAGACCTTGGCCGGCGTCACCTCCACCAGGGTCGCCCGGGACTTCGGCTTCTGGCGCTTGGCCTTGACGCGATGTCTCAGCATCCACTGCATCCCCATCCAGGCGGCCGCCAGCACGACGAGGGCCAGCAGGATCTTGAGCGCCGGCCGCAGGCGCCGGCCGAGCCGGCGCCGCCACGAGTCGGGGACCGCCCGATCGACGTCTGTCGACTCCACGGCAGCCTCGGCTTCGAGCGAGGCTAGAGGCGAATCTTCGTTCAGTGGCTCGCGATCGGACATGGTGCTCATCCACCCTTCGTTCGAGACGGCTTGTCGCGCCTCGCCTTCGCGCCGTTTCGTCGCAGCTCCCATCCCCCCGCGAGAGCGCGGCACAGCGCCAGGCGGTCCAGCACCAGGTTCCGCTGGGAGGACAGTCGGGTCCGCGTCAGGGTCTGGTGCTTGATCAGGGCATCGAGCACGCGTAAGTACTCCGCCTCGCCGTTGCCGTACTGCTGTCTCAGTTGCGCGATGACCGTTTTCGACAGCCGCACCTGCGTGTCGAGGCTGTTCAGGTAACGGCGGCGCTGCCGCTCGCGCACCAGCGCGTCCTCCACCTCCCGCAAGGCCACCAGCACGACCTTGCCGTACGCGGCGATCGCCTCGACCGCCGCCGCCCGGGCTCGGGCTACCTCGGCCTTACGCCTGCCCCCGTCGAAGATCGGCGCCAGCAGGTTGGCCGCGAGGTTTGCCAGCCAGGAGTAAAACGCGACGGGATTGAACCCACCGCTCACGCTGGCGTTGGCGCTGAGGCTGAGCCGCGGGAAGCGGTCGGCGACGGCCGCAGCCACGCGCGCGTCCGTCGCCCGGACCTGGTAGTAGGCCGCCCGCACGTCCGGCCGCTGTTTCAGCAGTTGAGCCGGGACGCCGGTTTGGGGCAACGCAGGGACTGCGGGTAGCGTGCGCCGGCTCGCCACGTCCAGCTTGCCCGGAGGCATCCCGGTGAGAGCCGCCAACTGATGGCGGAGGACCTGGGCCTCGGCCCGGATGCGCGATCGTTCTCCTCGGAGGGCCTCGATGAGCTGTTTCTGCTGAAGGATGTCCGGCGCCCGGGCCAGCCCCTGGCCGAACCGGGAGGTGACCACGGCGAGCACCTTGTCGCTGAGCGCGATCTGCTCGGTGAGCAGGCCGAGCTGCCCCTGCCGCTCCACGAGCTGATACCAGACCGTGGCCACCTCCGCCGACAGGCTGATGGCCGCGGCGCGCAGCGCCTCGCGGCTGGCCAACGCGTCGAGCTGCGCAGCGCGTTGCGTGGCACGGACGCGTCCCCACAGGTCGATCTCGTAGGTCGCCGCGACGCCGAGCATCAAGCTCGCCGAGTTTCCCGGCTTGCTGACAGTGCCGTCCAGCCCGGCCTTGCCGTCGATCTGAGGATATAGATCCGCGCCGGCCTTGCGCGCTGCGGCCCGGGCCTGATCCAGTCTGGCCCAGGCTATTCGCAGGTCGAAATTCCCCGACAACGCCTGCTCGACCAGGCGGTCCAGATCGGGATCCCGAAAGGCCTTCCACCACTGGAGTGGAAGCTTCGCGTCACCAGTGTCGGTAAAGCGTTTCGGAACCGGTACGCTCGTTTGGGAGGCGACCACGCGCGGTGCGCAGGCGCCGAAGCCGACCGCCTGCACCACAAGCCCAAACACCAGCGGCAGGACGCCTGAGAGCAGCCTGCGATAAATCTTCACGAGACACTCCTGGTGGCGTAGCTCAGGGCTCGAGCAAGAATAACTCGGCATTCGGCCGTCGATTCATCCCGGCCCGAGGCGTCGCTCGTCGGTTGAATACGTCAATGTATTCGCCATCCTCGCTCCTTGCGGGCCGGGCGACTCGGCGGCCTCGGTGCTTCGAGCTCGTTTTTGTACGGGTCCTCATCGGTCCTCATCGGTCCTCATCGGTCCTCATCGGTCCTCAGGCGAAAAGTGACCGTCCGCCGCAGGACAGTCGACACACGCGTCGTTGAGCCAGCCGGTTTTGCTCTTTGGGAACACGTCGCGCTCGCCGTCCACGTAGGCAGCCAACCACGGCCTCGAGCGGGAACACCGCCTCTCGATTCTTCTCCGTGGGGATGAAACAGGCGAGAAGCCGAAAACTTGCGCCGCTATTTTCGCAGGGCCGTGGGGACCGGTCGAATCTGGCATTCCATGGTTGACAGTTCGTCGATACGCTTTGAGCCGAAAGGCCTGTGATTCACTCAATTCACCAACGCAGTTGGATTTTGGAAACGTTAACCTGATTTGATCGGTTGTTGGGCCGTGTCCAACGCGCTTCGTTCTAGCAGCGCCGCCGCGCCGCTTGACAATCGACAAAGGGGCACCCACAATGCTAGCAAGTACACGCTAGCATGAGGCGCCATTGACCACCCGGAAATCAACCGAGCAAAGACGCAGAGAGATCGCAGACGCCGCGCTGAAGATCATCGACGAGCGGGGCCTGCGGGAGCTCACGGCGGCCAACATCGCCCGAGAGGTTGGCATCAAGGACGGAACGATCTTTCGTCATTTCAAGGATATGAACGAGATAGCGGGGGCGGCGCTCGACAGGCTCCACGAGCGACTGGGGGTGATGCCCAACTCCCCTGCAGAGCCCCTCGCGCGCCTGGAGAGCTTCGTTGTGAGCCGAATCCAGGCCGCCGCCGTCAGGCCGGGGGTCCAGTCGCTCGTCTTCTCCGACCAGCTTGCACATGCCTTGGGCGACACGGGGCAAGCGCGGATCGCCGCGCTCAGAAACCGCGGTCGTGAGCTCATCAGGTCGTGTCTTCGCGAGGCGGCCGACCGAGGCCTGCTTCGAGAGGGACTGGACATCGAGGCCGCCGTG
This sequence comes from uncultured Myxococcales bacterium, assembly GCA_964346625.1. Taxonomy (GTDB): domain Bacteria; phylum Myxococcota_A; class Polyangia; order HGW-17; family JAJRWW01; genus CAYFWA01. The sequence goes on along the minus strand of CAYFWA010000375.1, from coordinate 19 downwards.
CTCCTCATCACGGGGCTGG
>CAYFWA010000374.1:2370-6836 GCA_964346625.1 uncultured Myxococcales bacterium | reverse complement strand
GGGGGCTCGGGGGGAAACGCCGGCCGGGAGGGGCCGCAGGCCCCGAGCGCTAGCAACAGCGCGTGAAGAGGCGGCAGCGGAAACCGGAACACCCGGAACATTCGGACCCGTCTGGACGCTCAACGTACGACGACCACGTCGTTGGCGTCGAGCTTCACCACCATCGTGCCGAGGCGGACCTTGAGCCCACCCTTGGCGTCGGTCGCGAGCACGGTGCCGGTCTTGCCAGTGAACAGACCCCGCGTGACGCGGACGTGGTCGTCTTTGCCCACGCCGCGGGAGCGCTTCGCCTTCTTCTCCTCCCGGATGGACTCCTTGACCGAGAGGAAGTCGTTTTCCCGGCTCCACGACAGCGTTCGATACAGCGGGAGGAGATCGTCGAGATCCTGCCGGAGCCGAGCGGGAAGCTCCGGTGAAAAGAGCGGCTCTTCTTCCCGGGGGTAGCGACGGCCGGCGGCGAGCACGGGGGCTGAAGCCGTCCCTGGCGCGGGTGGTTTTGGCTCGGCGGTGAACGCGTCGCGGACGGTCTCCGCCTCGATGGCCGCGGGCACCTCCGGCTCCGTGGGGCCGAGCTGGACCCCGAAGGCGGACGGAAGCTCGTTGATGCGCTCTACCAGGGTCTGCAGGCGCCAGCCGTCGGCGATCATTCGCGCGACGTTTTCGCGATCCACGGTGGCATCCGGGTAGATCTGCAGGGCTACGCAGAGGCAGTCCTGCGAAAGCGTCACGCTCAGGTGGATGTGTTCCCAGTAGGGGTTCGGATCCGCCAGGAGAGATTGCATGGACTTGGCGCGCGTGATGCGGGAAAAAAGCTCTTGTCGTTCGGCCTCCGCCCGCACGAAGTACACGGATTGATCCCGCACCTCGTTGCCGTTCCACAGGGCGGGGTGGTCCGCCGAGGACTCTACCGCGAGCGGAGGGCTTTGCGGGTCCGCTTGCACCGGCGATAGCTCGCGCGCCAGCGCCAGGAGCTTTTCCTTGACCTGCATTCGCTCCAGGTTATAGACATTGCTGCGCCACTTCTGCGGCGCGTAGGCGTCGAAGTCGTGCGGCTCGAATCCGCGAAAGGTGGCCATTTCAGTACTTCGGTGGGCGGTGCGGTGGCCCTACTGCTGGTTGGGATCCTGCCCGTCTGGTGGAGGCGTGGCCTGTCCGGGCGCGGGCGTGACGGCCGGAGGCTGCTGCGGGTCGTAGGCCTGTTGGTCGTAGGCCTGTTGGTCGTAGGCCTGCTGACCCGATGAGAGCTGGTCTGGGGCCATGCCCTCGGCGGGCTGGCCGGGCTGCTGCTCGTAGGCTTGCTGCTCGTAGGCCTGCTGCTCGTAGGCCTGTTGGTCGTAGGCCTGCTGACCCGATGAGAGTTGGTCTGGGGCCATGCCCTCGGCGGGCTGGCCGGGCTGCTGCTCGTAGGGCTGCTGCTCGTAGGGCTGCTGCTCGTAGGGCTGCTGCTCGTAGGCCTGCTGACCCGACGAGAGCGGGTCCGGGGCCATGCCCTCGGCGGGCTGGCCGGGCTGCTGTGCGTAGGCCTGTTGTGCGTAGGCCTGCTGCTCATAGGCCTGCTGCTCGTAGGCCTGCTGCTCGTAGGCCTGCTGCTCGTAGGCCTGCTGCTCGTAGGCCTGCTGCTCGTAGGCCTGCGCCTCCGGTAACACGGTCTCGTCGGTGACCTCGGGTTGCACGGTGGCCGCCTCGGCGTCTACTTCTACTTCCGCCGCGTCGACGATATCGAACTCCTCATCGGCGGTCCCCGAAAGCGGAATCTCTTCGGGGATCTCTTCCCCTCGGAGGCGGGCGTTGTATCGATCCAGGGCCTGGCAGAGATCTTCGTAGGCGATCATGGCCTCTCCATTTTTGTGCGCACACCGGCGCCGTCGCTTGGGCCGCTTCTTGTCGCGGAGGGCGTGAGTCGGGTTCGAGATCCACGGACCGCCGTCGACGAAGAGGGCGAATCGAAGGTATCAGCGAGCCTGATCCCCGTCAATGCCATCTCGGCGCGATGACCTGGCCGGCAGCACCCGGACGACGAACACGAGCGGCTCGCCGCGCCGAATCAACCGGATCACCAGCCGACGGACGTTTGCGAGCTGGGTCCAGAGCGTATGCAGATCAGAGGGCCGACGCAGCGCCCGGCCGTTGATCGAAAAAAGGACGTCTCCTCGGATGAGGCCGGCGCGGCCCAGACACGGATCCTCCGGGTGGAACCGCAGGATCCGCCACCCGCCGAAGTGGCTGCTCCTGGCGGTGCGCCGGTCAGATGTCCACGCCTGCCGGGCCGCCGGAGGCAGGGCGCGCCAGGGCACCATCCGCACTTCGACGCCGCTCAGCAAAAGGCCCGGGCCTCTCGCGAGGATGCGTTTGAGCTGGTGTCGATGGATCGCGCCCCGTGGTGCGGGGCAAGGAGGGTAGGGCAGCGACCGGACGGTTCGCTGGGCCGGAGAGCGACGAGGAGCGGGGCGTCGGGCCGCGGGCTCCCGGATGAGCCGTTCGGGCGGAGGCTCTTGGGTTCCACCGCTGGCCGAGACGAGCCCCACGGCGGCGAGGAGCAGCAGTGACTGCACGACCGCTCTCCCGCTCACTTCTGCTCCAGACATTGCCGCACCACCGCCTCGAAATGATCGGAGACCCGCTGGAAGTCGGGCGTCGCGTCTAGCCGCACCACCCGGTGCGACGCGAGCTGGTCCGCGAGCTCTTCGTAGCGGGCGGCCAGGCGCCGCTGGGTCTCTGCGCGGTCGTAGATCTCGGAGACACCGCCGCGGCGGCGCCGCCGATCTTCGGCGACTCCGGGATCGAGCTGGAACAGCACGGTGAGATCGGGGGAACGGGCGGCCTCGTTGATCTGGGAAACCCAGTGCGGCGGGTTGTCCAGCCCCTGGTACACCAGCGATGAGAGCACGTATCGATCACTGATGACGTGCTCGCCCCGTGCCAGGGCGGGCTCGATCTCGTGCTGCAGGTGGTCCAGCCGGTCCGCGGCGAACAGCAGCGCCAGCAAGGCGGGGGTGGGCGGGGAGTCCACGCGCCTGAGCTGCTCGCGGATCAGGCGCCCCAATACGCCGTTGGAGGGCTCGGCGGTCACGTGGATGCGGTACCCGGCTGCCCGCAACCGCCGCTGCAGCGCGGCGATCTGACTGGTGGTTCCGGCGCCATCGATGCCTTCGACGGCGATGAGCTTCGAGGAAGGGGAGGTCAGGACGGGTTCCCGATGGGACGGTCGGTATAACGCGTCCCGCCGAACTCCTCCACCAGCTCGTCGTCGAACTTGTCGGCGTAGGCGGCCACCCGCTCGATCATCTCCACCACCTCGCTCCCGTCCAAGTCCCGCGTGGTGCGGTCGGCCGTGATGATGACGCGATCCTGGCGGATGGCGAAAGCGCAGGACCAGAGCTGATCGGCGTTGAGCTCGAGCAGCCGCTGGAACACCTTCTCCCGAGCCGACTCGGGGAGGATGATGACGGGCGCAACGACCTGAAAGTATCCGTAATCACCTTCTTTATCGCCCGGGAGCAGGTGAATGCGGACCGACGCCGAGCCCTGCCGGAAGGCCCAGGCGGGGTGTTTGTCCGCAGTCTTCATCTTGACCTGATCGGGCTCCAGCCCTTCCGATTCGAGGTGCTTTTGCACGATGCCGGTTACGCGGTCCAGTTCAGCCTGTTGCTTGTCGGATGCCATGTCGTCCGTCCCTCCGGAGGAATTGGATGAGCCCAACTGATAGCCCGGGCTGGTCGAGAAATCAAGCCTTTACGAGTGCAGGGTTCATAGGCTCTCAGATCTTCAGCAGCAAGCGATCGCGCTGGATCCCCTCCAGCAAGTCCGTGAAGCGGCCGTCCGCCTCGAGCGCCGCGAGCAGCCCCTCCAGGGCGCCGATCACCTCGTCTCGTTGTTGGCGGCCTGCCAGCAGCAGGTACCGCAGAAAGAGGCAGCCGGTCTGGATGACGTCGGTGAGACAGTAGCGCCGGATCTCCTCCAGGCGTCCGGCCCGGAAGAGCCCATCCACCTGACTGCCGTCCACGCCCAGCTTTCCGGGCAGCCCGATCAAACGGGCGGCGTTGTCCAGCGACGTCATGCGGGTGGCCCCTCGGTCGGCCAGCACGTCCGCGAGATCCAGGTGGCCCTCGTCGCTGTAGCGGTGCCGTACCGTGGAGCGGCGATAATACCAGGGCATGGTGACCCCGTGGCGCAGACAGCGCAGCACCAGCACGGGCAGATCGAAGCCGCGCCCGTTCCAGGTGACCAGCGTGGGGGAATGCCGGTCCACGAACTCGGAGAAGGCGAGGAGCTGGGCCCGCTCGTCGGGGTAAGCCGACGCCTTCCCCGGCTTCCCCGGCTTCCTCGCTTCGGCGTCTGCTTCCGCGTTTCCCTCGGGGACCCCGGCGCGGTCTCGTGCCTTTTCGCCCGATGCCTCGCCCTCAGCTTCGGGATCATCTTCGGGCTCGCTTTCGGGCGCACCTTCGGGCTCGCTTTCGGGCGCACCT
>CAYFWA010000374.1:0-2270 GCA_964346625.1 uncultured Myxococcales bacterium | reverse complement strand
ATCATCTTCGGGCTCGCTTTCGGGCGCACCTTCGGGCTCGCTTTCGGGCGCACCTGCGGGCTCGCTTTCGGGCGCACCTGCGGGCTCGCCTTCGGGCGCACCTGCGGGCTCGCCTTCGGGCGCACCTGCGGGCTCGTCGCCGGCGGGTGGATCTCCGATGATGCCCAGGCGCTGAAACCCGAGATCCGGGGCGAGCCACAACGCGCCGATGGCCACGGGCTGATGCGCGTAGATGGGCGGGAACGGCTTCTCCTCTCCCGGCCGGATCTCGGGGGGGCGATACAACGTGGGATCCGGGATGGTCTCGAGATCCACCACCAGATAGCCGCCCCGGCTCATGGTCGGTCCTCCGGTTCCACTCGTCGGCGAAGGCGCCCCAGGCCGGACAGTAGGAGCAGCAGCCCCGGAGCCCCCAGCGCGGCCAGGGCCAGCAGCGTCCAGAGAAACAGGGGATCGAGACGGGGCTCGGGCGCGAGGTGCAGCAGCGCGACCTTCGAGCCCACGTGCCCTTCCCATTGCGCGAGGGCCTGTCGATGCAAGGCGATGGCCTGCGCCGGCCGCTTACGGGCCTCCTGGATCAGGGCGCGCAGGTAGCTCGCGTCGGCCAGGCTGGCCCGCCGCTGGGTTTGGAGCGCGTCGTCGCCTTGCCTTGGCAGGAGAGAGGCCGCGCGCTCCAGCAACGCTGCCGCCCGCGCGAGGTGGCCCTCGATAGTGAGCTGCTCGGCCTTGGAGGCGTAGATGTCGAACAGCCGCGCGCGGCCTTCGAGCTGTGGCGCGCCGAGCAGGACCTCGTCGGCAGTCTCCAGCGCCTGATCCAGCTCCCCTTTCCCGAAGGCCTCCAGGGCCGCCTCGAGCCTCCGGGTCCACCGGGTGCGCCGTCGCCGGTCCTGCTGATCGAAGAGCATCCGCATCAGCTCGCGGCCCGGGATGGAACGATCGTATCGTCCCCGCGTGAGCCGCTCTAGCGCCTGTCGGACTTCATGGGTGGCGCGCTCCCGATAGGACAAATACAGCTTCTGCAGATGCTCGGACTCCTCGCCTCCGGGGAGCTTGAGCCGGCGGGCCTTGCCGCGGGGGGCCTTGCCGACGAAGTACTGGCGCAAGGCGTCGCGCGCGGCCTCGCGGAGCTCGGCCTCGGGGTGATCACTGAGCGCGATGAGCGCCTCCACGGCATCGGCGTCCCGGAACTTGCCGTAGGTCTTGATGAGCAGCAGTTGCAGGGGACGATCCGCCATGGCGATGGCCTGCTGGGCGTTGGCCTGCGGCATGGTGGTGAGCAGGTAGTGGGCGAAGCGACGCAAAAGGAACTTGGTGCGATGCTTCTTGTAGGACCACACCTTGAGGCGGCTCAGCTCGAGCAGGGCCGGCACCGCGTAGCCCCCCAGGCTCCGGATGGCCCGGATGATCTCCCAGCGGTAGGTGACCCCGTAGGGCGTGAAGGAGAACCGCACCAAAGGCTCCGCGACCCGGAGGTCCTTCATCCTGCCGAGGGCGCGGATGACGCAGAGGGTCTCCAGGGCGCGCACGTGCGCGCCGCGGCGCTTCAGGTCCATGGGCACCGGCCGGGGCAGCACGGCCTTCAACATGTCGGTGGTCCAGGGCGCGCGCTCGTCCGGCTTGAGCTTGGGCACGTTGAACCATCCCGAGGGTCCCGGCAGCTCGACGCCCGCCCGCACGAACAGCAGCCGCTGGTGCTCGGTGTGGCGGCGGAAGGAGTGGCGCTGCAGCCGCGCGAGGTACAGGGCCCGCTGGTCGGGGCCGGCCTCGCCGATGGCCGCGCAGGCGGCGCTGCGGATCGCCGGGTCGGCGTCTCCGAGCTGCTCGTGCAGGGCGGCGAAGTCGTCGTGGCTCCGAGGCGCCTTTGCCGCGCGGGCCCGGGGGGAGGGCGGTGCCCGCGCGGCGTCGCGGGGTTTCGTTTCCCGCGCCTTCGCGCGCGCGAGAGTGGACGATGCAGCGCGCGCGGTGGGGACGGCCGGGGCGATCGGGGACATGAACACGGGCCAGACCAGCAAGGCCAGCAAGGCCAGCAAGGCCAGCAATGTCGGGGCCGTGTGTGAACGCATGCGCCGTTGGATAGCACTCCCCCCTGGGGAAGTCAAAGCGTTGGCCCCGCGAACCCAAGACCGTTCACCGAAGCTTCAGCCAGCGACGCGATGCAGCTTTTGCCGCTGGGCGATGACGTTCAGCGTTGGCAACCGACTCGAGTTTCCCCTTTTGTCTACTGCGAACGGCCGAAATCGCGCCTGGCTGCGTTGCTCCGGCGATTTCTG
>CAYFWA010000373.1:0-6848 GCA_964346625.1 uncultured Myxococcales bacterium | reverse complement strand
CACTGAAGCCCCGGCCCTAAAATCCACTGAAGCCCCGGCCCTAAAATCCACTGAAATCCACTGAAGCCCCGGCCGCCGTTCGGTCGCCCAGCGCGTGCCGGACCGCTCACTCGGCCTGGGCGTCCAGGGTGGCGACCTCGTTCGTCCCGAGCGAGTTTACGAGGTTCTGTCCGAATTTCTCAACGGGATTTGTTCCGCGCTGATGACATGTTGACTGCTGGCGCGGCGCTTGCCGCTTTACCACAGTGCGGCGCGTCAAGGCCCCCCCCAGAGGCCTCGTTGACGCGACGCTGCTGTGGGCAACATGCAAGCGCGGCGACAGCGCCTCGGACCTATGCGCAATGGATAGGCCCCGATCACGAATTATCTGATCGTTCAGGCCGCCGATCCATCCCGGCTGGCTGCGTTGCTCATCGGTTAAATATCCCGCAATATTCGCCCTCTTCGCGCCTTGCCAGCCGGGCGCCTCGGCGCCCTGAACTGGACACCTTATTCGTGACCGGGGCCATAGAAGCCAGACTGACCGGGAGGCGCTTTACTCCGTCGGGCGATGTGGCCATACTGACGACCGTGATGATTCGGCTCGTGGAACGCCAGAATCTCTTCTGGGGCCGTGGGCTCTTCCTGCCGTCCTTTCCCGATCCGGGGATCGCGCAGCTAGTGGGCGCGCTGAGCGAGGCGGGGGAGACCGTCCGGGTGCACGATGGCACCTGGTGGTGGCTGGAGCGGCTCCTGGACCCGGACCGGGTGCGACACCGGCTCCGGCAGGGCTCGCTACCCGGGCGCGCGGAGCGCTTGACCCGGCTGCAGCAGCGCGGGGATGCCCACCTCGTCGCGACCCTGGAACGGGCCCGCGAGGTGCTCGAGGTGCGCCGCGAAGAGGACTTTTTCGACGTGACGCTGCTGGAGCGCGCGGTGTACGTCCTGGAGGGGAGCTTCGCGTTGTTCGAGCACGACGTCCGGAGGGACGGGGCGGCCCGGCACCCGTGGATCGCGGCATTGGCGGATGAGCTCGTGCGGGACGATCCGCTGCTGGTGGGCTTCTCCATTGCCGGCTACTCCGAGCCCGTGACCGCGGCGTTGATCGAGGCGGTGCGCGCTCGCTCCATCGTGGCGGTGGGCGGAGGTTGGCTCACCCTCGGGCTGTCCCCCGGGGCGCTGGCCCGTCGCTGTGAGGAGTGGGGCCTCGACGCGTTGGTGGCCGGTCCCGGCGAGGCGACCCTGCCGCGGCTCGTCCGGGCCATTCGGCGCGGCGATCCCCAGACCGGCCTGCCGAACGTGGCCACCGGGGACGCGGCGGCGATTCGGCTGGAGCCGTTGTCCGATCCGCCCACGAACCACGACTTCGGTCCGTTGGCAGACCGACCCTACTTTGCGCCGGCGCCCATCTACCCGCTGCAGTCCAACCGGGGCTGTCACTGGAAGCGCTGCCGCTTCTGCCCCCAGGCCTACAACGTGCACCCCTACGTGGAGGCCGAAGCCGAGACCGTGGCCGCGGAGGTGTCCCGGCTACGCGCCGCCTACGGCGCCCGGGACTTCTTCTTCGTGGACGAGTGCATCTCCCCGCGCTTTGCGAGACGCTTTACCGAGGCCCTGGGGGGCGCGAACCCCCGGGGGCTGCGGTTCACGGCCATGGTCCGTCCGGAGGGCGGCTTTCGCGAAGAAACCCTGGAGGGGCTCGCCGCGGTGGGCTTCCGCTCGCTGAGCTGGGGCGTGGAGGCAGGTCGGCAGCGCGTGCTCGACCTGATGAACAAGGGCACGCGCCTGGACAGGGTGAAGCAGGTCCTGGCGCGTTCCCATCACGCCGGGATCGCCAACTACGCCTTCATGATGATCGGCTTCCCCGGCGAGCGGCCCGCAGAGAGCCGGGCGGTGATCGACCTGCTCGCGGAGCAGCGGGCGGTGATCGACGGCGCTCAGCTCTCGCGCTTCGTGGCCTACGAAACCTCCGAGGTGGGCCAGGCCCCGGACCAGTTCGGCCTCACCCTCGGGGAGGCCAGTGACGCCGACGAGCTCGGTACGCGGCGCATCCTGGAGGGCGGGGCAGACCGGGCGACGCTGGACGCGCTCTACCGGGAGTTCCACGCCCGCTACGACGAGCTGGTGAGCGGTCGTTTCGTGAGCGCCCGGTACCAGTACTTCTCCGGGTATCCGCTGCTCGTGCTGCTGTACCAGCGTCCGCGTGGTGACTGAGGCGTCGCGTTGCGAGACCGGGGGGGCTCCTTGCCCGCCCTCCGGGATTCGGCTATCGTCCACAGACCGTCACGCTGCCCGGCGGCCTGCCGCCTCGGGCCGCGGCGCGTGTCTGCCAGGAGGGTGGATGGAACACCTCGTGCTGGCGGCTGAGTGCGCCGCGCCGCCCTACGCACACAGCGGACCGATGGTGCCTCTCGGCACGCGGACCCTCGCCAGCTATCTGCGGGCGCGACTGGACCCGGAGCAGATCCGGATCACGGTGCTCGATCTGCCGGCCGGCGCTCCGCTCGAGGAGATGATCGAGCAGATCGCGGGCTGCGCGCCCAGCCTGGTGGGGCTGTCCTGCTATCTGTGGAACTACGCGACGCACTACGCCCTGATGGAGCGGCTGCCCGAGGCGCTTCCGGGGGCCGGTCTGCTGCTGGGCGGACCCCACGTGGCCTATGACCGTGAGGATCTCGACCGGTTGTTCGCGCGCCTTCCCGGGCTCGACCTGGTGGTCCAGGGGGAGGGGGAGCGCGCGCTGCTGGGATACCTGTCCACGCCTCCCGGGCAGCGCCCGGGAAAGCACACGGTCCTCACCGGAGAGCCCCTGGCCGTGCTGGACGAGGTAGGCGCGCCGATCTACGCGCGGTCCCCGCCGTCGGAGAAGGTCTGGACCGTGGCCCTCGAGACCTGTCGTGGCTGCGTGTTCCGCTGCGCCTACTGCTTTCTGCCGCAGGGCGGGAGGTCGCTTCGTTTCAAGTCCCGGGAGCTGCTTTTGCAGGAGTATCGCTGGGCCGTGGCGAACGGCATCTCCGACATCGACTATGCCGACTCGGGGGTCAACTTCGACGACCAGCACCTGGACAACATCGTCTCCGCGGCGCTGGAGGCCGACGTGGAGCGCCGGCTCAGCCACGGCTTCGAGGTGGACTACCGTCGCCTCCAACAGCGCCAGGTGGAGCGCTTGAAGCGCCTGGCGCCCCACGTGGGCATCGGCATCCAGTCCATCAACCCGGAGGCCAACCGCCTGATGCAGCGGAGCTTCGATCCGGAGGCCTTCGAGCGGGTGATGGGCTGGCTGGAGGACGCCGGCATCAGCGTCTCCACGGAGTTGCTGATCGGCGCACCGGGAGACACCCTCGACTGGGTGAAACGCTCGGTGGATTACGCCCTCGGGTTTCCGCACGCCCTCGGCGCCTTCGTGCTGCGGGTGCTGCCCGGCTCGGAGCTCTATCGCAAGCGTCACGAGTACGGCCTCGTTTACGACGAGCAGGCCGGACACCGGCTTCTCGAGAGCTGCTCCATGACCGGGGAGGACATCGAAGCGGCGTGCGAGTACGTGCGGGAGGTGGCGGCGCAGGCCGCGGACCGGGAGCGCCGGGACCAGATCACGCTCTGGGACGAAGCCGTGCACGTGCTGGTGGATCCCCAGCGGGTCGTGCCGGGGGTCGCGCGGCTGGAGGGTCACGCGGATTCCTTCTTCGCCGAGTTCCCCGGGCTCCGCCGTGAGCGCGCCGAGCCCCAGCTCTGGGAGGGCGTCTCCGTGCTGGTATGCACAGTCGAGCTGCGCACCGGCGACCGGTTCAAGCTCGCCTTTGCCGAGCCCGGAGCGGGGTTGCGCGGAATCGCCGAAACGGACCGTTATCAGCTCGCCGTGGCCCGGGACCCGGACGACCCGGAGCCGTCGGCGGCGGTGCGCCAGGCCATCTCCACCCTGCGGCAATGGGGGCGGAGGCAATCCTAGCAGCGTTCGGGAGCAATCCGGACCGGGCTCGCGGAGCGCCGCAGCCAGCGCGGATGGATCGGCGCCCTGAACGATCAGATAATTCGTGATCGGGGCCTTAGGGCCCTGGTCAAAATTAATTCACCATCTGGCGCGCGATTTATCGCGGCTGGCTGCGTTGCTCCTCCGTTACGTACGCCCAGTACGCGCCGTCGTCGCGCCTTGCCAGCCGCGCGCCTCGCGCGCCAACTTGGCAAACTAATGTTGATCAGCTTCCTGTTGATCAGCTTCCTTACGTCCTCGCTCCCTCGGTCACCGTACCTACGGGTACGGCTCGGTTGGTCGCTGCGGGCGCACTCGCGATCTGCTCGCAACTTCCCGCTTTCGCTATGACGTCCAAACTGTTCGGTGCTCTAGGTCGGTGGCGCCTGCCACACGAGCCGGTCCACGCCCGCCGCTCCGAAATTGGTCATCCAGCTGTTTCGATACAGGACCGCCCCGCCGTGCTGCAGAAGCGGCAGCTCCATCGATGGGTGGCGGAGCACCAGCGGAGTGCGGCACATCGCGGGATCGCAGCGCGCGGCGCAGGCCCGCCCGAACGTCAGATAGACGTAGGGATAGTGCAGCGACAGCGGTACCGGCGTCGGGCTGGTGTCCAGCAGGAAGGGCGGGTTGTCCAGCTCGGCGCGCACCACGCCCTGTGACTGCAGCCAGCGACGGTGGGCCGGGTTGTGCAGCACGGTCCTCCCGAGTCGCGCGCGGTTGGCGCTGTCCTGCGCCGTGTGCAGCAGCCGCGGATCCCGGAGGTGGCGGGTGAGCAGTCGCCCCAGCACGGGCCGGAGCCCCGGAAAGCGCTGACGCAACAACCGCAGCACACCCAGGTCGTTGACCACCACCTCAGCTTCGGGTAGCTGCTGTGCGACCGTGCGGAACCGCTCGGTCAGGGGGGCCATGCGGGTGGTGGGCGCGGTGATCAGCGTGAACGCGATGCCCCGCTCCCGGACGCCGGCGAGCACCTCGTGCAGTACCTCGCGTGTCGGCGCCAGCCGCTCGCAGAACTCGTGACCCAGATAGATCCGCTGAAAGGGATCTGCCAGCCCTTGCAGCGCTTCCGCGGTGTCCACCCGGGCGGCCAGCTCGGCGAAGGGCAGGCGGTCGGGGTGGAAGCGTCGCTGCGCGCGGAGCACGTGGGCGTGGTGCTCGTATGGATGCGGTGGGCGTTTCCCCCAGCTCGCGTGGCGGTGGTGATGAATCAGGAAGTGGCCCTCCAAGACGTCGCGGATCTGCGTGGCGCTAGCAAAGGTGAGGTCGAGCACTCGGAACTCGTCCCAGGGCTGCCGGGCGGCCGGATGACGGTCCGAGAAGGCGCGCACCAGCCAGACACCGCCGGGGCGGAGCACCCGGGCCACCTCGCCGACGTAGACGGGCCAGTCCGCCTCGGGCAGCGCGTGCAGGCCCCCGATGTCGACGGCCGCATCGAAGGTGCGGGGGCCAAAGGGAAGCGCTCGCAGATCCCCCGCGCACCACGGGAGCGCGCGGGCACGCTCCCGGGCCTGGCGCAGGCCCTCGCGGGCGAAGTCGATCCCCACGACGTCGAAGCCTTGCGCCGCCAGCCACACCGCGTTCTTGCCGTTGCCGCAGCCGAGATCCAGCACGCGGCCGCCCGGGGTGAGCATGCCGTCCCGCACCGCGTCCCGCATCTCGGGATCGGGCTCGTCGTAGCCCCACGGCGCAGCGGGGCCTTCCGGACCATCGTGGAACTGGCGCTCCCATGCGCGACGTCGCTCGTCGCTCATGGCCGGTAGTAGCAGGCGCCGTCCGGGCACCGATGGCCGAGCTGTGCCTCGCGCAGGGCCCGGGCGTGGTCTTCGAAATCGGTCCGCTTCAGGTCGTCCCGCAGCGCGGAGACGAGCCGCAGGTTGGCGAGCCGCGCGGCCGGGTCCAGGCGTCGGCCCACCAGCTTCCAGTGGTGGATCCCGGCCTCCTGGAGCGCCGGCAGCACACAGGCGGCGCAGCCCGCGGCGGCCACCGCATAGCGCGCGCGATACTCGCTCTCGACGCGCAGGGCCAGCTCGTCCGCGCCCTGCGGTGCGGTCACGCGGTAGTCGAGGCAGCAGCCGTTCGGCAGCACCCCGGCCCAGTCCTCGTGGGCAAAGCCGCACCAGGCGTCCAGGTTCGGGCACTTCCAATCCAGTACGAAGACCTCCAGTGGCACCGGGGAGTGGCGGGCCAGTGCGGAGAGCTCTGGCAGGCGCAGATGCCGCGGCAGGATGACCCGGTCAACCCCGAGCTCGGCCAACGCCTCGAGGGCCAATCCGTTCAGGACGCCGGTCACCGCGCTGGCGTGCAGCTCCATCGCTGGTAGCTCCTTGCGCAGCGTGGTGAGCAGCCCGAGGTCGGCCACGATGAAGGAGCGTACCCCCAGCTCGGCAGCGCGGTGCGCCGTGGCCACGGCCTGGACGAGCCCCCGGTCGTCGTAGAAGGGCGCGTTCAGGGTGACCGACACCGGCCGATCCGCGTCCACCACCCTGGCGAGGGCCTCCCAGCCGGGCAGGCTCGCCTCGGCCATCTCGCGTCGGTTGCGGGGTCCACTGACGTCACGCAGCCCCAGGTAGAGCTCGTCGGCTCCCGCGTCGAGTAGGGCCGGCGCCTCCTGCGGGTGGGCGATGGGACACACGAGCGTTGGCGTCATCGCCCGCATCATAGCGCGAGCCCCTTCTCCCGGCGAGCCTTGACCGCAGAGGTTTCCGGGAACGATACTCCGGTCATGGCGTCTCGCCCGAACAAGCCGGCCCGCGCCCTTCGCCGGAGCTTTAGGGCTCGCGCAAGAATAAGCTCGGCGCACCGAGGGCGCCGAGGCGCAATTCTGTCAAGAAGCGATGCGAGCTCACGCAGCCAGCCGGGATGGATCGACGGCCTGAACGATCAGATAATTCGTGATCGG
>CAYFWA010000372.1:5334-6850 GCA_964346625.1 uncultured Myxococcales bacterium | reverse complement strand
GACAGCTAGCCGAACCGCTTCAGATAACCGTTCATCCGGAGCTTGCGCCGGGCGGCGTCCGAGCTCATGTAGCGCACGCGCCCGAAGATCGGGCGCTCCGGCGCCCAGGGACGGTCGTAGCGGCCCAGCACCCAGGTGATGCCCGACACCGAGTTGGGATCGCGCCCGTCCAGGGCGTAGCGGTCGTTGAGGGTGAGCATCCAGCGCAGGGCCGTGGGCGGATCCGGGGCCCATTCGAGGATCTTCTTGCCCCAGAGCATGCGCAGGTAGCCGTGGATGCGACCGTCGCCCAGCAGCTCACGCTGGGTGGCGTTCCAAACGGGGTCGTGGGTCTGGGCGCCCTCCAGCGTCTCCAGGGAATACCGGGGCTCGCGCGGGTCCCCCGCGTGGGCCGCGAGGGTCTCGCGCGCCCAGGCCGGCAGGCTCGCGTAGCGCTGCGAGTCATGCACCTGCCAGGCAGTGTTGAAGCCCAGCTCGCGCCAGGTGACGAGCTGATCCACGAAGGCCTCTGCCGCCGGGCTCAGCCCCCAGAACCCCTCGCGGGCCCCCCGGGCCGAGTCCCCGAGGCGCTCGGGGCTCCAGCGCTCTTGGGCCAGCAGATCGACGAGCACCTGCTGGGGCGCCACGTGCCCGAAGTGCAGGTAGGGCGACAGGCCGCTGTCGGCCTCCGCGTCGGGGTGGTTCTTGTGCTCCGCGTAGCGCGACAGGCGCTCGCGCAAAAACCGCCGCAGGGCGCGCTCGCCGGCGGCGCTGCCGCCCTGCCGGGGGGCGGGCCCGACGTGGTGATCCAGGGGGAGCTCAGCCAACACGCCCGGGTCGGCGCGCCGCAGGCGGGGGGGGGCCGCGGGCCAGCGTTGGGTGAGCGGCCGGGGCACAGACGACAGGGTGGGCAGCTCGACCCGATACAGCGGGTCGCGGCGGGGCAGGGCGGGGGGGGCCTCGAGGAAGGTGCGCTGCAGGTAGCGGCGAAAGTCTACGGCGCGCTTGAAGACCCGCTCGGTGGCGCGCAGGGGCAGCACCCCGTTGCCGTCCACGGCCTGGAGGCGGCACGGGAGGCTCCGCCCCGCCGCGGCGAGCATGCGGGGCAAAAAGAAAAAGGGCGCGTCGTCGGAGACCACCAGGCAGGCCTGCTTTGCCAGGGCCGCGAGCAGCCCCTTGCCGGCGCCCGCCTCGGGCTCTGCGTAGGGGTGATACAGCACCTGCCGGCGGGCCAGACGCCGGCGGTTCTCGGTCATCCCCTGCAGCACGAAGCGGTGGAGCCGGTCGCTGGCGTGCGGATAGCCGACGCGCAGCGCCTCGAGGATCACCAGCGGTCGATTCAAGGAGCAGGCCCAGTCCACCGCGTGCTGCAGAGCGAAGCTGTAGCGAGTGCGACGCGCCGCCGTCATCCAATACAGCACGTAGCGTCCCCGCGGGCGGATCGGCTGGTGGTTGATGGCGCGGAGCCGCAGCGCCGGCACCGAGCCCTGCGCTGGCATCACGTCTTTCATCGCGTCTTTCATCGCGTCTTTCATCG
>CAYFWA010000372.1:3090-5234 GCA_964346625.1 uncultured Myxococcales bacterium | reverse complement strand
CACTTGACCCCTCGGGCACTTGACCCCTCGGGCACTTGACCCCTCGGGCACTTGACCCCTCGGGCACTTGATGCCCCCGGCGCTCGACACCGCAGGCGCTTGACTCCCGACCAAGGCGCGGCGTGCTCACCCCGGCGCAGTGGCAACAGATCCTGCAGGCGCCCCGCCGCGGCCACCGCGGCCACCGCGGCCGGGGCCCCCACGGCCGCCGGGGCCGCGGTGGGGGGCGCCGGGGCCCGGGGAAGGCCGGTGGGGCCAGCGGCTCCGGTAGCCCCGGCCTCCGGTAGCCTCGGCCCCCGCTAGCCGCGCATCGGGCGGACAAGGTGAAAGCTCACAATCGCAGAAATCGCCGGGCGTTCTCGCCGTAGATCGCCGGGAGGCTCTCGCGCGGCAGCGGGAAACGGGTTACCGAGTCGAGGGCCTCCTGGTAGCCGTAGGGGACGTTGGGCCAGTCCGAGCCGAAGCAGATCCGGTGGGCGTGGCGCCGCAGCCGCGCCTCGTCGCCCCGCCAGCGGGTGTCGAACAGATCCGTCGCCACGTTGATCATCGCCGTGTCCAGCCGCAGGTGCTCGTAGCGATCGAGCCGCGCGAGGAACCCATCCAGCTCGAAGGCGCCCATGTGGGCCACGCACACTCGCAGGGCGGGAAAGCGCGACATCAGGGCGTCGAAGTGCCGCAGGCCCACCCACCGGTTGGCGTAGGGCGCCGTGCCCAGGTGCATGATCAACGGAAAGCCCGCCTCCTGACAGGCCGCGTACAGGCCATCGAGCCGGGGGTCGTTCACGTCGAAGTCCTGTACCAGGGGTTGGAACTTGAACCCGTGCAGGTGGTCGGAGGCCAGCACCTCCTGCACCTGCGCGGGCAGGTTCGGGTCCTCCACGTGCACCGACGCGAAGGGGGCGAACACGGGGAAGCGCTGCCCGAGCTCGGCGGCGAAGTGGTTGAGGCCGCGGGCCACTCCGGGGCGATGGGGGTAGCTCAGGGCCACCGCGCGGTGCACGCCGTGGTCGGCGAGGGTGGCGGCGATGTCCGCGGCCTGCTGGTGGTGCACCGCCCAGCTCTCCCCCTCGAAAAAGCGCCAGACGGCCTCGAACATGCGCGGCGGGAACACGTGCAGGTGCAGGTCCCAGATCTCGGTGACGGCCGGGTCGTTCACGGGCATGCCCCGCAGGGTAGCCCGGATCGGGGTGGGCTCCAAGCCGCGTGGCTTCCGTTGGGGAGGGCTTCCGTGCGCTCGCCTGGCGTCGTGCTATTCTCGGCTTCCGAGCGTTGAGGTTCAGGTGACGCGCCGCCGCGAGGAGTGCTTGATGAGCGATGATTTTCCCGCATCTTCGTCTTTTGGTGCGAGCGAGGCGAGCGAGGGGAGCGGGGCGACCGGGGCGACCGGCACGACGGGCACGACCGGCACGACCGGCACGACGGGCTCGACGGGCTCGACGGGCTCGACGGGCTCGACGGGCACGACGGGCTCGACGGCGGGCACGCTTCGCTTCGTGTTGATCAGCGACACCCATGGCCGCCACCGGGAGCTCGACCTGCCCCCGGGGGACGTGCTGGTGCACGCGGGCGATCTCACCGCCCACGGGGAGCTCGCGGACCTCGAGGCGCTCGACGCCTGGCTCGCTGAGCAGCCCCACCCCCACAAGGTCGTCATCGCGGGCAACCACGACTTCTGTCTGGAGCGGCAGGGCGAGCAGGCGCGGGCCCGGCTGCGGTCCGCGGTGTACCTCGAGGACCAGGCGGCCACGGTGGCCGGGGTGCGCTTTTACGGCAGCCCCTGGCAGCCGTGGTTTTACGACTGGGCCTTCAACCTGCGCCGGGGAGAAGCCCTGCGCGAGAAGTGGGCGCTCATCCCGCCCGACACCGAGGTGCTCGTCACCCACGGCCCGCCGGCGGGGGTGCTGGATCGCACCTCGCGGGGCGAGCTCGTGGGCTGCGACGACCTGGCCGACGCCGTGGCGCGGGTGCGACCCGCCCTGCACGTGTTCGGTCACATCCACGAGGGCTACGGACAAAAGCGGCTGGAGGGCACCACCTTCGTCAACGCCAGCATCTGCGACCACTCCCTGCAGCCCACCCGCGCGCCGGTGGTGCTCGATTGGCCCCTGCGGACGACGCCGTGATCCGGTCCGACGGGGCGCCGG
>CAYFWA010000372.1:656-2990 GCA_964346625.1 uncultured Myxococcales bacterium | reverse complement strand
GCGGTGCTGTGGCTTCTTTCGGCCTCGGCGGTGCGCGGTGGCTGGCCGTGGGCGCTCGCCCACCCCGTCAACACCGCGGCCCTGTTGCTGTTTACCATCACCCTGGGCAACTGGCTCGCGGCCGAGCTGCAGCGCCCGGGCCACCTGCTGCCGGTGGGGGTGATCGGCGCCCTGGCAGACCTGTGGTCCATCACCGGCGGGCCCACCCGACGCATCAGCGAAAAGACCGTAGAGCACGTACAGACCGCCTCGGAGCACCTCGCCCGCGGCGAGGCGCCGCCCCCACCGCCGTGGCCCGTCTTCCTGATCCTGCAATGGCCCCAACCGGGCGCCGGCGGCATGGCGGCCCTGCTGGGATTCGGCGACCTGGTGTTCATGGCCCTGCTGCTGGCGGCCGCTCGGCGCTTCGCCCTGCCGGGCTGGCGCGCCCTGGGCCTGGTGACCGCGGGTCTGCTGGCGTCGCTGGCCCTGTCGGTGGCCTTGCGCCGTCCGGTGCCCGCCCTGCCGGCCATCTGCGGCCTGTTTCTGCTGGGCAACCTCCGGGCCCTGCGTCTGGAGCGCCACGAGTGGCTCATCACCGGCGTCGCCGCCGTCGCCCTCGGTGCGGCCGTCGCCTTCGCCATGGCGCAACCGTAGGGCGATTACTCGGGGTGGCGCGGGTAGCCGGTGATGTCGCGGATGCGCTGGTACAGCGGGCGCAGCCGCTTGTACATTTTTTGGTACACCTCGTCGTACAGGGCGTCGTAGATGCGCCTGGCCTCGGGGTCGGGCTCGAAGGTCTGGCCCACCCGGGTCATCTCCTGGACCGCGGTGTCGAAGTCAGGGTGCAGCTTCAGGCCCACCGCCAGGTCGATGGCGGCGCCGAGGCCCGAGGCCTCGTAGACGTGAGGTCGCGAGGCGGGCAGGCCGAACACGTCGGCGGTGAGCTGCATGGCCGCGTCGGACTGGGAGCCACCGCCGGCCACCCGGATCTCGCCCACGGTGACCTTGGCCCGCCGCTCGGTGCGCTCCTTGCCCTCCCGCAGGGCGTAGGCCAGCCCCTCGAGGATGGCCCGGTAGACGTGAGCGCGGGTGTGCACGTCGCCAAATCCGATGATGGCGCCCTTGGCCTCGGGGCCGGGGACCTTCACCCCCGGGGACCAGTAGGGCTGCAGCACCAGGCCCATGGAGCCCGGCGGCACGGCGTCGACCAGCTCATCGAAAAGAGCCTCGGGGGCCACGCCGCGCTGCTCGGCGAGACGCTGCTCGCGGTGGCCGAACTGCTGTTTGAACCACGAGACCATCCAGTAGCCCCGGTAGATCTGGATCTCCAGCGAGTAGCGGCCGGGCACCGCCGCCGGGTAGGGGGGGATGAACGGCAGCGACTCCACGTAGCGGGCGTGGGTGGTGTTGATGGTGGCGGTGGTGCCGTAGGACAGGCAGGCCACCTCGGGGGTGAGGCAGCCGGCGCCGAGCACCTCGCAGGCCTTGTCCGCGGCGGCCGCCACCACGGGCAGCCCGGCGGGGAGCCCCGTGTCCTCGGCGGCGGCGGGGGTGAGCTCCCCCAGGGGCTCGCCCGGCGGGTACAGCCGCGGCAGCATCCGGGGCGTGACGGGCATGGCCTGCCACTTCCAATCGCCGGGAGCGGCCCACCGCAGCCCCTTGTAGTCGAAGGGCAGATACCCCACCTGACAGGCGGCAGAGTCCACGTACTCGCCTGTCAGGCGGTGGGTCAGATAGCCCGATAGAAACAGCAGCTTGTGGGTCTTTTCCCAGATCTCCGGCTGATGCTGCGCGATCCAGTTGGCCTCGGCCTCGGCCTGGAAGTAACGAACCGTCTCGGTCATCCGGGCCAGCTTGAGCAGCAGGCCCCACTTGCCGCCCACCTTGCGCTCCACTCGGGCGCGGCGCTGATCCAACCAGACCATGGCGGGGCGCAGCGGCTTGCCCGCCTCGTCCACGTTCACCACGGTGGCGCGCTGGGTGGTCAGGGCCACGCCGGCGAGGCGCTCGCGGTCCACCGCCCCGTCGGCCCACAGGCGCTGGCAGGCCTCGCACAGGGTCTTCCAGTAGTAGTGCGGGTCCTGCTCGGCCCAGCCGGGGTGCTCGGAGACGTAGGGATCGATGTGGACCTGGGACTTGGCAAGCAGCGCGCCGCTCAGGTCGAAGACCAGCGCCCGCACGCTCTGCGTGCCCTGATCGATGCAAAAGAGAAGATCCCGCTGCGCCATGACCCGGCTCCAGTGAGGGGAGGATTTCGTGTCCGTTGGCCCGACTGTATTACCTGGCTCGACTGTATCACCTGGCTCGACTGTATCACCTGGCTCGACTGTATCACCTGGCTCGACTGTATCA
>CAYFWA010000372.1:0-556 GCA_964346625.1 uncultured Myxococcales bacterium | reverse complement strand
CCGATGAGTGACCAACGTCACCAAGGCCGCCACCCTCGAGACAGGCCTGGAGGTGCAGGTGCCCCCGTTCGTGGTCACCGGCGACCAGCTCGTCATCGACACCCGGGACGCCCGCTACGTGCGCCGATCGAGCTAGCCTCCCTCCGGGCCCGCGCCCCTCCGGGCCCGCGCCCCTCCGGGCCCGCGCCCTCCGGGCCCCCTCCTTCGCGTCAGGCGGAGATCCTTTCGGGCTCGTCCTTGACCGGTTCTCCACGCTAGGCGATGATCGAGGGGCTCCTGGGAGGATCGATTTCGGCGGGGCCTACGTTCCCACGGAAACGGCGCAAGGAGCAGACGAGGAGCAGACGAGGAGCAGACGAGGAGCAGACGAGGAGCAGACGAGGAGCAGACGAGGAGCAGACGAGGAGCAGACGAGGAGCAGACGAGGAGCAGACGAGGAGCAGACGAGGAGCAGACGAGGAGCAGACGAGGAGCAGACGAGGAGCAGACGAGGAGCAGACGAGGAGCAGACGAGGAGCAGACGAGGAGCAGACGAGGAGCAGACGAGGAGCAGACG
>CAYFWA010000371.1:6266-6905 GCA_964346625.1 uncultured Myxococcales bacterium | reverse complement strand
CCTCGATGGGGCCGCGGAGCATGTCCTGGGGCGTGGTGCGTACGCCGGGCCAGCGATCGCTGCGGTCGATCAGAGGGATTCCGTCGGGTTGGAAAGCGTGTAGACCAGGCGCCTGAGGGCGTCGGCGTCATCGATGAGGGCCACCTGGCTGGGCTCGGTGGCCGCGCACCGCTGGATGACGGGACCGCCGCACCGCAGCGCGCCGGGCGTCTCGCAGGGATCCGCGCACGAGTCGCCCCCGCCGTCGTCCCCGCAGCCCGCGAGCCCGAGCCCGAGCCCGAGCCCGAGCCCGAGCCCGAGCCCGAGCGCGATCAGTGGCACGATTCCGACACGAAACAGCGAGAGGATGGTTCTCGAAACAGTGGTCATGGTGTACCTCTACGACTCGGCAGGGAGTATCGGGGTGCTGGGGGAAGCCGTCAAGCGGGTGCGCGGGGAGGCGGTTGCGCCGTGGCGGCCGGCGGGCGTGCCGCTGCCCGGATCGATCCTGCGGGCCCCGTTCGCCTCGCCGAGCGGAAAAAATTGTGTGTAAAAACTATGTATTGGACGCATTGGGCGCGAGTCGGTGGGTTGGACGTTTTCTTCGCTTGTTTTCGGCGTATACTCGGAGATCGTTGATCATGTCGGTGTCGGGAGGTT
>CAYFWA010000371.1:367-6166 GCA_964346625.1 uncultured Myxococcales bacterium | reverse complement strand
TCCGAAGGGAGGTTTCCGAAGGGAGGTTTCCGAAGGGAGGTTTCCGAAGGGAGGTTTCCGAAGGGAGGTGTCCGAAGGGAGGTTTCCGAAGGGAGGTTTCCGAAAACTGAAGAAACTGCAGGGGTGGGGAACGAACGAGGTGACGGGGAATCGAGGGAGCGCTCAAGCGCGGGAGTGAGCGGGAGCGAGGGAGCAGGTGCGGTAGCGCGGGGGTGAGCGGGAGCGTGGGAGCGTGGGAGTGACAGGGCGTGGGAGTGACAGGGCTTGGGAGTGACAAGGAGCGAGGGAGCGCGAACGCGCGGGAGTGAGCGGGAGCGAGGGAACCATGGATTCGGATCGGGAGCTGCGGTGCGACCGGTGCCGCGACAGGGACCGGTGCCGCGACAGGGACCGGTGCCGCGACAGGGACCGGTGCCGCGACAGGTGCCGGTGCCGCGACAGGTGCCGGTGCCGCGACAGGGACCGGTGCCGCGACAGGGACCAGGATGGAGTGACACATGCGTGACGAGCTACCCGTTGTGCGGCGTTCTCGGGGGATCGCCTTTTTGGGGAACTATCTGCCGCGGGTCTGCGGGATCGCTACCTTCACCCATGACCTCGCCACGTCGGTGGTGCGGCAGGTGCAGGGGGATCAGCCGGTGCTGGTGGCGGCCATGAACGACCGGCCGGAGGGCTACGCCTATCCGGACATCGTGAAGTTCGAGCTGCGGCAGGACTACCAGATCGACTACTCCCGCGCGGCAGACTTTTTGAACTTCAGCAACATCGACATCGTGAGCCTGCAGCACGAGTACGGGATCTTCGGCGGGCTCAACGGCCACAAGGTGCTCACGTTCTTGCGGGATCTGAACCGGCCCGCCGTGGTGACCTGTCACACGGTGCTCCAGAGGCCTCTTCCGGAGCAAAGGGAGATCCTGGTGGAGATCGCGGCTCACGCGCAGAAGCTGGTGGTCATGAGCCGACTGGCCTTCGGCTTCCTGGAGGACGCCTACGGTATTCCTCACGACAAGATCGTGTACATTCCCCACGGCATCCACGACACACCCTTCATCGACCCCACCTACTACAAGGACAAGTTCGGGGTGGAGGGGCGCCGGGTGCTGCTCACCTTCGGCCTGCTGACCCCCAACAAGGGCATCGAGTACATGATCGAGGCCCTGCCCCGGATCGTGGAGCGTCACCCCAAGACCACCTACGTCATCCTCGGCGCCACCCACCCGGCCGAAATCCGCACGCACGGCGAGTCCTATCGCCTCGGCCTGCAGCGGCGGGCGCGAGAGCTCGGCGTGGAGGAGAACGTTCTTTTTTATCCCCGCTTCGTGGAGATCGCGGATCTGTTGGAGTACCTGGGAGCAGCGGACATCTTCGTGACGCCCTATCTCGGCCTCGAGCAGATCACCAGCGGCGCGCTCGCCTACGCCATGGGCGCGGGCAAGGCGGTGGTGTCCACGCCGTATTGGCACGCCGAGGAGCTGCTGGCCGACGGGCGGGGCCGGCTGGTGCCGCCGCAGGACGCCGGCGCCCTGGCGCTGACCATCAACGAGCTGCTCGACGACGAGGTGGCGCTCAGCGCTCTGCGCAAGCGGGCCTACACCGGGTGCCGGGGCATGGTCTGGTCGGCGGTGGCGCGCAGCTACCTGGACCTGTTCGACGAGGTGCGCAGCCGGGCGCCGACGCGTTTCCCGAGCACCTCGGCCACGCGCTCGGCCCTCGCCCACACCAATTTGCCCCAGCCCCGCATGGATCACGTGCTGAGGCTCACCGACGACACCGGGCCGGCCCACCACGCCCGCCACATCATCCCGGACTGGAGCTTCGGCTACGCCTTCGAGGACGCGGCGGCGACCCTGGTGGTGAGCACCAAGTTCTACGCGGGGCAGGGCAAGGAGGAGGCTTTGAAGCTGATCGAGACCTGCCTGGCGCTGTTTCACACTCTCATGGGGTCGGGGGAGGAGCGCCAGATCGCGGCCGGCCTCGACTACTCCCGGCGCAAGGTGGGCACGGCGAGCGAGGACGCGGTGGGCAAGGCCATCTGGGCCCTCGGATACCTGGTGCTGCACGGACCGGAGTACCTGGCCTCGGTGGCCAACGATCTGTTCCACCAGATCCTGCCGACCACGCCGCTGGCCTCGCCCCGGGCGGCGGCCTACGCCACCCTGGGCTGCTGCAACTACCTCGAGTCCTTTTCTGGGGCTTCCGCGGTCCGGCGGCTGCTCACCGCGCAGGTCGAGATCCTCGTCGATCACGGGGGCGTCCCTGGATGGCCCGAGCGGCTGGGGGCCACCGATTGGCCGGTGCTCACCCAGGCCTGCTGCGTGGCCAGCGGTGCCCTGGAACGGGAGGACCTGCGCCGGCTCTCCGGGGAGCTCGTGGCCACCACCGGCGAGATCACCTCCAACGGCACGGTGTTCCTCGAGCTGGGCGAGAACCCGGACGCCCAGGAGCGCCCCACCACTGGCGCCGCCTTCATCGAGGCTTTCGGCGCGGCCTACTACGAGCGCCGCGATCCCGAGCTGCTCAACCACATCCGGTCCGCGGTGGACTGGTTCCTCGGCGCCAATCGACTGGGCGCGGCGCTGTACGACTTCTCCACCGGGGGGTGCTACGACGCCATGACCTCATCGGGCGTCAACCGCAACCAGGGCACGGAGGCGACCGTGTACTGCCTGCTGGCCTTTTTGTCCCTGGACAAGATCATCGGGCTCGGCGCCCCCGGCTTCGAAGTCCCAGGCGGCTCCGACTCGAAAGCCTCAGGCGGGGTCACGCCAGGCGCGCAGACGGCGAGCGCGCCGGCCCTGTCAGGTGCAGGCGCGCAGACGGCGAGCGCGCCGGCCCTGTCAGGTGCAGGCGCGCAGACGGCGAGCGCGCCGGCCCTGTCAGGTGCAGGCGCGCAGACGCGCGGAAGCGAGGCCCCATGACCACCCCCCGGATCGAGCGCACGGACGTGAGGCTCGAACCCGACGCCTCGCGGGTCCTCATCCGACCCTTCATCCCGGACAACGAGCGGGTGGTGCGGATCGTATCGCGGATCGCGGCGCAGGCCGACGGCGCGGTCGACGAGCACCTCGGCAAGATCTTCCGCGACTTCGACAGCCGGCACATCCAGGTGGAGAGCGCGTTCCTCGAACGCTACGAGAGCGTGCGGCACCTGCAGATCACCGATCGGGAGCCGAGCCACGAGCGCAAGCTGCTCATCGGGGCTTACTTCACGAGCGAGTACTCCCTGGAGTCCGCGGCCCTTTGCAACCCCTCGGTGGTCCCGCATCCCGACCAGACCGGGCTGCCGGCGGGGAGCCTGCGGATCGTCCTGAGCCTGCGGGCGGTGGGGGAGGGGCACATCTCGTCGGTGGCCTTCCGCTGCGGCACCATCGACGCCGCGCACCGGATCACCATCGACGAGCCCGCGCCCTTCGTGGTGACCCCGCACCCGGTGGCGAGTCGCGAGTTCGACAAGCGGGTGCTGGCCCAGAAGATCCTGGACATGGGGTTCGCCAACGAATACACGGAGCGGGTCTTCGAGCTGCTGCCGCGGGAGTTCACGTATCAGGAGCTCCAGGAGACCGTGGCGGAGCTGCTGGGCCGCGAGCCCGCGCTGTCGCTGAGCCACGCGGCCACCCGCAAGGACCTGTTCTGGGTGGCCAGCTCGAACTACGACATCCGCTTCGACCCGAAGGTGCCCCTGGGCGGGCGCGCCCTGTTTCCCTACGCCCCCAGCGAAAAGCACGGCATCGAGGACGCCCGCTTCGTGCGGTTCGTCGACGGCAGGGGAGGGCCGCCGGCCGGAGCCGGCGAGGGACGGGAGGGAGGCGAGGGACGGGAGGGAGGCGAGGGACGGGAGGGAGGCGAGGGACGGGAGGGAAGCGAGGGACGGGAGGGAGGAGACTGGGACCAGGAGGATCTCGAGGACGCGGAGGCGGCTGGAGCGCCGGGAGCGCCGGGAGCGCCGGGAGCGCCGGGAGCGCCGGGAGCGCCGGGAGCGCCGATGGAACCTGTCGCCACCCGGGGCGGCGTCTTGAGCTACTACGCCACCGCCACCGCCTGGGACGGCAAGAACATGCTGCCCCAGCTCATCTGGACGAGTGACTTTCTGACCTTCAAGGTGCGCACCCTCAACGGCGAGGCGGTCCGCAACAAGGGCATGGCCCTGTTCCCCCGCAAGATCCACGGTAAGTACGCCATGCTCGCGCGGCTCGACAACGAGAACATCTACCTGATGTACTCCGAGCAGCTCCAGTTCTGGAGAAAGGCGCGCATCATCCTGCGCCCCACCTATCCGTGGGAGTTCTACCAGATCGGCAACTGCGGCTCCCCCCTGGAGACCGACGCGGGCTGGCTGGTGATCACCCACGGCGTGGGCGCCATGCGCCGCTACGCCATCGGCGCGGCGCTGCTCGATCGGGACGACCCCTCGCGCGTGCTCGGGCGCACCAACGAGCCGTTCCTGGTGCCTATGGAGAACGAGCGCGAGGGCTACGTCCCCAACGTGGTCTACTCCTGCGGCGCCCTGATCCACCGCGGTAAGCTCGTGCTCCCCTATGCCATGGCGGACTACGCCACCCGCGTGGTCCTGGTGGACCTGCAGGAGCTGCTGTCGTGTCTGGTGCGGCCATGATCCGACACCCGGAAAATCCGCTGATCACTCCCGCCATGGTCCCTGCGTCCCACCCGGACCTGGTGGTGCGGGGCGCGTTCAACCCGGGGGCGTGCCGGTTCGGCCCGGAGGTGCTCCTGGTGCTGCGGGTGGCCGAGGGCTGCCCCGAGACCGCCGAGCACGTGTGCGTTCCCTACTACGACTGCTCCCAGGGCGAGGCGAGGCTCGCCGTGCGGCGCTTGGCGCGAAACGACCCCGAACTCGTGATCCAGGACAACCGCGCGGTGATCCACCGGGGCCGGGAGCTCGTCTCCACCGTGAGCCACCTGCGGCTGGCCCGCTCCCGCGATGGCGTCCACTTCCGGGTGGATCCAGAGCCTTTCTGGACGCCCCGGGATGCGTCGGAGGCCTTCGGCGTGGAGGATCCGCGGGTCACCGAGATCGACGGCTGGTACTACATCAGCTACACCGCCGTGTCCCCCGACGGCTACGGGGTCTCCCTGATCCGCACCCGGGACTTCGTGGACGTCGAATCCCTGGGGATGATCTTCCCGGTGCCCAACAAGGACGTGTGCCTGTTTCCCCAAAAGATCGGCGGCCGCCATTTCGCGCTGCACCGCCCCTACAACCACGCCTTCGGCCGCAGCGCCATCTGGCTCGCGCAGTCCCCGGACCTCGTCCACTGGGGCCAGCACCGCCCGCTGGTCCGCCTTCGGGAAAACGGCTGGGAGGACGAAAAGATCGGCGGGGGCGCCCCGCCCATCGAGACCGAGCACGGCTGGCTGGTGATCTATCACGGCAAGGCCATCCAACAGGGCCAAGAGCGCTACTCCCTGGGCGTCCTGCTGCTGGATCGCGACGACCCCACCCGGATCCGGTACCGGGGCGCGCACCCCATCCTGGCGCCGCAGGCGCCCTACGAGACCGCAGGCTTCGTGCCCAACGTGGTCTTCGCCTCCGGGGCGGTGTCGGGCGCGGCGGGGGAGCTGCTGCTGTATTACGCGGCCTGCGACGAGACGACCTGCCTGGCGCGCTGCACGGTAAAGGAGCTGGTTGGCGGCGGGGAATCTTGAAGGGTCACGGCTTCAGGGTGCGTCCCACCAGCACCGCCGCCAGCACCAGCAGCAGTGTCCCCATCGCGAGCCCGATGCGCAGCCCGATGCGCAGCCCGATGCGCAGCCCGATGCGCAGCCCGATGCGCAGCCCGA
>CAYFWA010000371.1:0-267 GCA_964346625.1 uncultured Myxococcales bacterium | reverse complement strand
TGCGCAGAAGGGGGCGGGGCAGGCAGACGCCGGAGCCGCCGGCGGCTCCGGTGGGCTCTGCGGCGAGCTTCGAGGCGGCGCAGGGCTACCGTTGGGGTACACGTTCAGGGGGGATGTCCCATCCCCCCTCGCCCCGAAAAAGCGCGGTTTTTCGGGGCTCACCCCCAATCACCTGGGCTTCGCGCCGCTGCAGGGAAAGACTCCGGATCGCCTTTTAGGGCTCGCGCAAGAATAACTTCGGCATTCGGCCGCCGATCCATCAATTCT
>CAYFWA010000370.1:0-6920 GCA_964346625.1 uncultured Myxococcales bacterium | reverse complement strand
AGCCGGGATGGATCGGCGGCCTGAACGATCAGATAATTCGTGATCGGGGCCTTAGTTTGGATTGGTATCGAAGCAGCAGCGGAAGCCAGTGTCCCAGAGTTGGAAGTCTTCGTCTACGGCGTAGAAGTCGAAGGAGCACTGGGCGCCGTCTTCGTCTATCGTGTTGAAGGCGCCGCCCATCAGGGGGTAGACTCCAGTCGATTCCTTCGTGATCTCTCGGAGGTTGCCGGTGATGTCGTAGATTCCACCGGCGCTGCCCCAATCCGCGTTGCACTGGGCCAGCTCCGGGGAGCGGGTGACCAGCAGGCCATCCTGGTCGCCGCCGATGCTGCTGTCGAAGTCGTAGTCACCGAGGTTGCAGTAGCGGTTGCTGTAGTTCGCCGGCGTGGTGCAGCTCGAGGCGTAGCCCCAGTCGCAGCTCGTCTGGGCCTCGCAGCCGCGGATGTAGTCCGCCGACGTGCAGAGGTAACCGCCGATGGCCTGGCAGGTCTGCTCGGCCTCGATGGGCGAGACGTTGAACCAGGGGAGCACGTCGGGCTGCGAGCAGGCCAGGGTCTGGTCCAACGTGACACCGGAGGGTGCGTCGGGGACGCCTCCCCCGCAGGAGGCGCAGTGGAACCCGTTCCCAAAGCCCGCCGAGCTCGCGGAGGAGTCGGGGCGGCTGGCCTCGTAGGCGAACATCCAAACGCCGTTGTCGAGATCCACCACCGCCGGCTGTACGTAGTAGGCGTCTGCGCCGCCGTTGGTCCACTTGTCCTCGTCCACCACGCCGTCGCAGTCGTTGTCCACGCCGTCGCACAGCTCTTCGCAGTTGGGCGCGCAGGAGCCCTTCACTGCGTCACAGGCGGTGCTGGTGAGTGAGTCGCAGACATAGGTGCCCTGGGTTCGGCAGGCCCCGTGGCTCACCGAGAGCCCATCGTCGCTGTAGCAAGACTGTCCCCATTTCGGGAAGTCTTCGTTGACCTGGCCGTCGCAGTCGTTGTCGAGGTTGTCGCAGAGCTCGCTGGCAGTGGCGCAGTTCGGGTCGCAGACATCCTGGGGGAACGTGCACTGCCAGCTCGCGCTGGAGCCGCTCGCCACGCAAGCCACGGTGACGCCGGTGGTGCACTCGGGGGCCGTGGCCGCGGGGGACACACCGCAGACGTCCTGGGGCGACGGTGCGGTGAGCCCGTTGTCCTCGGCTCCGTCGCAGTCGTCGTCCTGTCCGTTGCAGATCTCGGAACCGGCGTAGATGCAGGCGTACTCACAGCTCCCGTTGTTGTCCGTGTCCCAGTAGCCTGACTGACAGCCGAGGCGCACGCACGACCCGCTCTGGCACACCCACTCTTCGTTCATGGTGCCCTGCAGGCAGTCGTTGCCGCAGCTCCCACAGTTGGCTACGTCTGTTTGGGTGTCGCCGCTCCAGGTGTAGCTCCCGTCGCAGTTGGTGTCCTCTCCACAGGTGTCCACCGCCCCGGCCACGGGGCCCACCGCGCCATCACAGACGAGTTGGCCCCCCTGGCACAGCAGCGTGCCCGCCGTGCAGGGGCTGCTGATGCCGGCGGGGGGGGAGGGAGGGACGTCGCAGGGGCTGTTGACGCCTGGATCCGTCAGGTTGTTGTCCACCGTCCCGTCGCAGTCGTCGTCGATGAGGTTGCACGTCTCGGTGCCAGGATCGATGGCGCCGACGCATTCGAGCTGGCCGTTGACGCACAGCTCGGTGCCCAACCGGCAAGGGAAGATGGCAGAGGTACCGCAGCTCGCGCCCGCGTCTGTGGGGCTGTCGTCCACCACCCCGTCGCAGTCGTCGTCCAGGCCGTTGCACGTCTCGGCCACCTGGTTCTGCTGCCGGAGGTTGGCGCCGTCGCAGATCACCTCCTCGTTGACGCAGGTGGTTTGGCCGGCATGAGCCGCCGTGGCGCACTCCCCGTCGGGATCCCCGTAGCAGGTAATCCCGATCCGCGAGTCCGCGGACAGATCGTCGGCGCCGTCCAACAGGCCGTCGCAATCGTTGTCCACGCCGTCACAGATCTCATCGGGAATGGGGCTGCAGTGTGCCGCCCCATCCTCGTTGGCGTCTGCGCAGACCTCACCGGCCGGGCAGGCATTGGGAGTGCCCTCGGTGCAGGCGGTGGCCCCCTCGGTGAGCGCCATGCGGCACTCACAACCGTCGTTGGGGTCGCCGTTGGCGTCCGCGTAGCCGCCGCGGCAGGTGCCCACGGTACACTGGCCGTTTTGACAGGCGCCGAAGCCGTTGAGAAACACACACACGTTGGCGCAGCTCCCGCAGTTGTCGGGATCCGTCTGGAAGTCGAAGTCCTCGTCCACGTCGCCGTCGCAGTCGTTGTCCAGCCCGTCGCAGATCTCCGTGGCGGTGGTGGTGGGGTAGCAGGCGTACTCGCACCCGTCGCTTTGTTCCTCATTGAGATCGTGGAAGCCCGGGAAGCACTCCCCCATGATGCAAGAGCCCTGGTCGCAGCTCGACTCGGCGTGCGAGAAGTTGCAAACCTCGTCGCAGCTCCCGCAGTGGTTCGGGTCGTTCTGCAGGTCGAAGCCGTTGTCCACCACGCCGTCGCAGTCGTTGTCCTGGCCGTCGCACACCTCGCTGGAGGGCACGCAGGCGTCCGGCGAGGCGTCCTGGGTGGGCACGTCGCTGTCGGGGCCGGCGTCTGGGAGCTCCCAGTGGCCGGGGTCGCCGTAGTCATAGGTATTGATGTCACAGGCCATCCACCCCGCGAGCAGGGCGGACACCGATGCAAGCGCGAGCCATCTCATTGCTTGCCTCCTCGCCGACGGCCATGCGCCCCAAGGGGCGCCCGGCGAGCGGGACGCCGACGGGTCCACCAGAACAGCAGCATCAGGCCCAGGAGCAGTGATCCCGGTGCCCCGTGGGCGCCCGTTTGCTGGCAAGCGCAACCGCCGCCGCCCATGGTGAGGCTGCCTCCGCCCTCCCCCGGCACCCAGTAGGCGGAGTCGGGCTGGCAGCTCGTCGCCGGGGAGGCGTCCCCGGTGCCCGAGTCCTCCGGCCGGACCACACACTCGTAGAAGGGTGGGCAGTCCACGGTGCGGCAGGGATCGGAAATGCAGTCCCCCTCGAAGCAGCGCTCAAAGGACTCGCAGACCACCTGGGCGCAGGGATCCGGCTCGCACGCTCCGGTGTCGGCATCGCAGGCCTCACCGGCATCGCAGTTGGTCTCGAAGCAGGGGTCGGGCTCGCACTGGCCCTGCGCGTCACAGCGCTGCCCCGCTGGGCAGTCGCAGACGTCCACGCAGGCGGCCTCGCACTGGGTGCCGTCGCAGTCCCGGGCACACGCCTGGCCACCGGAAATGCAGTCGAGCGCGAGGCACGGATCCGGCACGCACTCGTGGTTCACGCAGAACTCGCCGGTGGCGCACGGATTCTCCAGCCCGGTGCAGCTCATGTCCACGCACACTCCGGCGCGGCACTGCTCCCAGGAGTCACAGACCACGTCGGCGCAGGGATCCACGCACTGGTCGTTTTCGCAAATCCAGCCCTCGGGACAGGTCTCGCCGCCGCAATCGCCCTGCTTGGGCAGACAGACCCACACCGTCTGCCCGTCCACCGGCCTCTGCTCACAGTCGAGCCCGCCGGGGCAGGGGAACTCGCTCGAGGGGTCGCATTCGGGGCGACAAGCGCCCTCGATGCAGTAGTAGTCGGTGTTGCCCACGGGCGGGCAGTCAGCCTGGTTGTCCACCACGCCGTCGCAGTCGTCGTCCAGGCCGTTGCACACCTCGGAGCCGGGCTCCACGGCGCCCACGCACACCCACCCGCCGCCCACGCACTCGTAGGTGCCCTCTTCGCAGATCCCCGTGGCGTCCCCGCAGGGTTGGCCATACAGCGGATCCTGCTGCAGCTCGTCCAGCTCGTCGGTGACGCCGTCGCAGTCGTCGTCGAAGCCGTTGCAGCGGCCCGGTTGGGTGCTGCCGCCCACGCACACCCGCTGGCCTCCCTGGCAGTCCAGGATGCCGTTGCACACGTTCATGCTCGGGGGGCAGGGCTGTCCGATCCAGGGCAGGTCTTCGCTCTCGTCGGCCGCGCCGTCGCAGTCGTTGTCCAAGCCGTCGCAGACCTCGACCGTGGGCGTGACCTCGCCCACACAGTCGCTCCAAACGCCGGGGGTGACGTGACCGCAGATGCGGTGGCCGGGTTGGCAGACTCCATCGCATTGGCTCGGGTCGTAGTCGGTGCAGCCGGTGTTGGGACCGAGGCCCGGAGAGTAACAATCCTGCATCAGCGCCGTGGCAGAGTCGGACTCGTCCACCTGGCCGTCACAGTCGTTGTCCGCGTTGTCGCAGATCTCGGCCTCCGGCTCTACCGGGGCCAGGCAGATCCAACCGTTGGCTCCTTCGCAGCTCAACACGCCGGTGTTGCACGGTGGCGAGCTGAGGGTACCCACGTCGTGGCATCCCGCTCCCGCCGGGGGGTCCCAGGAGAGGTTTTCGTGGCTGCAGGACGAGCCCGCGAGCGTCCAGCACCCGTACTGCCCGGGCGCCGGGGCGTCCCCGAGGGGAGGCTCGTCGATGGCGCCGTCGCAGTCGTCGTCCACGCCGTTGCAGACCTCGGTGCCCGGTTGGATGCCGCCGTCGCAGACCATCGTCCCGGATTGGCACTGCCAGGTACCGGGCGTACACGGACCCGTGTTGGAGCCGCACTGCGTCCCCACCATGGCGATGTCACCGGCCTCGTCCACCTGGCCATCGCAGTCGTCGTCCACGCCGTTGCAGATCTCGTCGATCCAGGTGGTCCCGCCCTGGCAGACCACGCTTCCGTTGAGGCAGGCCTCGGTGCCGTAGGTGCAGCGGCTGGCGCCGCCATATTGGTCGTGGGGCGAGACGTTGGCCGCCGGCTCGCAGGCGGCACCCATGGTCATCTCGTCGATCTGCCCGTTGCAGTCGTCGTCCTCTCCGTTGCACACCTCCGTGAGAATGGTCTGCCCGTCACAGGGGCCATAGCCCGCGCCGGTGTTGCAGGTGCCGGCGCCGTTGGTGGCGAGCGCTGGGGCCTGGCAGGAGCGGGTCCCCGCGCAGTGCGCCGGGGTGGGCAGGCCGCAGTCGATGTCGGCAAAGCCTCCGGCAGGGGGATTGTCCACCCACCCGTCGCAGTCGTCGTCGCAGCCGTTACACACTTCGGGGTTGGGCACGCAGCTCCCGCAGACGTTCTCCTCGTCGATGAGGCCGTCGCAGTCGTTGTCCTCGCCGTCGCAGACCTCGGTCTCGGGACAGTGCAGCGGGCTGCCGCACTTTTGGAAGCCCTCGTCGATGTTACCGTCGCAGTTGTTGTCCACCCCGTCGCAGATCTCCTGCGGGTCGTAGCAGAGCCAGTAGTCCTCGTCTTGCTGCTCGGTCACCGAGGTGCAGGGCAAGTAGGTGGGATCACCGAGCGGATTCGAGCCGGTTACGGTCGCCAGGTAGTTTGTGATGCACTGGTCCCGCTGGGCGTCGGTGCTCCAGTCGCAGCAGTCCGCGCCGGCGACGTAGCTGGGGCCCTGGTGACAGTAATGGGCAAACCCCTCGTCCACGCAGCCGTTGCAGTTGTCGTCCTCGTTGTTGCAGGTCTCGGGCGGGATGGCCGAGGAGACGATGTCGGCCAGCGCGATGGAGAGATCCACCTCGTTGGCCGCCGGGATGGCGCTCACGGAGTCGGCGCATGAGCCAGTGGTGGCACCGCATTGGCCCATCTTGTGGATGTCGTCCAGCAGGACTTGGTCAGCGGCATCGTCTACATTGAAGGCGATGACGTGAGTGTAAACTTGGCGGAAAATGCCGTCCTTGGTGAAGCCGTTGTAGAGGCTCTGAGCCGCGGCGACCGGGTCGCCGCTGCAGCTTTCACCCCCGTCGGTGAGCAGAATAATGTTCAGGGACCGACAGCCCGGATCATTTGCGGTCAATGGTGACGGGTATCCGCCAAAGCCATTCTGAAGGTAGGTCTCGATGTCCGACAGCGAGCCGCCGAGCGGCGTCCCGCCCAAGGCGAACACCTCTCGGTCATTGCCACAATCGTCGTCGAGCCACTCCATCAGATCCGGAACGTTGGGGCTTGGATTGGGATCGGTGTCCTGGAGCAGCTCCACCACGATCTCGGCCCCCTCACATTGGACGCTCTGGTCATAATCGCACCCGTCCCAAAGATAGCGGTACCAGAAATAGTACGGAGCTCCGACCCAAAATTCGGAATAATTGCAGGAGGAAGGACAGTTGCTCTGGTATACCGAAAACGTGGCCAACCCGAAGTTCACCTGTCCGGCGAAGGCGGAAATCGTCTGCTGCAACGCGCATTTGGCGTCGTTAGTTCGGTAGGGAGTCAATCCGCAGGTGTTGGGGACGCCTCCACCCACGTCAACGCAGGAATCGGGCCACGCCGTGGCCGGGTTGGTGCACGCAGCCATGGAGCCCGAGGTGTCCACGATGACCATGAAGTACGGCTTGGCCGGCTGGGGCCAGTCGGCCGGGTTGGTGGAGGTGCAGCTCTGGGCGGCGGCCGGAGTTGGGGCGGCTAGCCAGAGCAGCCCCGTGAGGGCTACGCTGGTGCACGCAGGGAGCGCGACGCCGTGACGGTTTGCTGGGCACATGGAAGACTCCTGAAGACGAGGCTATTACAAATTCATGTTATCACCGACACAGCGGAGGATGGAAGTCCGAAATTCGGATCTTCGGATCGGCGGGACGATGATCGCAGAGCGGAGGCGCCCTGCAGCCGAACAAGAGCCGCTCAGGAAAGGGGCGAGGAGACGACTTCCACCGTGCGCAGGTACTCGCCCACGCTGGTGTCGTACAGCTCTCCCTCTTCGGGATCGTACAGCGTGAGGGGAGCCGGGTCGTCTCGGAGCGCCTGGCGGAGATGCTCGGGGGGGAAGGGATGGTCCAAGCGCAGCAGGGCAGCGGCGGCGTGGGCCCGGATGCGGGGGTCGGGGTCGTCGAGG
>CAYFWA010000369.1:0-6928 GCA_964346625.1 uncultured Myxococcales bacterium | reverse complement strand
CCGACCCTCGGTTCCGTAGACCGATGCTCTATCCAGCTGAGCTATTGGCGCACACCGTGCTCGCCGAGCCCGCAGGGATCGGCTTGCTCTGCTCGACCGCCTCGTACGGTCGCTGTCTCGTGACACGGAGAGCGAGGGATTCGAACCCTCGGTGGAGCTATCAACCCCACACTCGCTTAGCAGGCGAGCACCTTCAGCCACTCGGTCAGCTCTCCATAAGGGCTCGTGCCAAGATGCTCCCAGCGTTCCACGGTCCAGCCGGTCCGGACGCGAAACCTCAGAAACATCAGCGGTGCACGTTGCCGTCGCGCGATTCGGTTGTCAAGCGGAGGAGGAGGGATTCGAACCCCCGGAGCTTGCGCTCTGCGGTTTTCAAGACCGCCGCCTTCGTCCACTCGGCCACTCCTCCTCGTGCTCCT
Organism: uncultured Myxococcales bacterium; assembly: GCA_964346625.1. GTDB lineage: Bacteria > Myxococcota_A > Polyangia > HGW-17 > JAJRWW01 > CAYFWA01. Next base: position 6,509 of record CAYFWA010000369.1, on the reverse strand, counting down.
CCACGTGCTCCTCCACCGCCTCTGCCTGGCCGCGTCCTGCCTAACCGCGTCCTGCCTGGCCGCGTCCTGCCTGGCCGCGTCCTGCCTGGCCGCGTCCTGCCTGGCCGCGTCCTGCCTGGCCGCGTCCGCCCGAAAGGGCCCACGGACCCCGAGCCGAACCCCGCCCGCGAGGCCTGGGTGCCACAGCGGGATCGTGGGGCTCGCGCCGAGCGCCGGGCCGCGACCGAGGGCTCTTATACACAACGGCGCCCGGTGTGTAAAGAGGGTTCGTCACCCTTCGACGCGGGCTTTGGCGTGGGTCAAATCCGCGAAATCAGCAGTCTGGCACGGCCCCGGCGCGCCGCCGGAGGCACCCGCTGGGCCGCGGGCCGACGAGCCGGCGGCAAGCCATTGACCCACTGCGGGGCCGAGGGTAAAACCCAAAGCCGGGCCGCTCCCCCGAAGACGCCACAGGAGACACCGATGCTGGACCGCAAACGGATCGCCAAGAACCCCGAGGCCGTGCGCCAGGCGCTGGCTCGCCGCGGCGAGTCCACCGCCGCGGAGATCGACCGGGTGCTCGAGGTCGACGCGCGCTGGAAGCAGCAAAAGGCGCGCTTCGACGAGCTGAAACACGGCCTCAAGGAGGCCGGCAAGGGCTTTATGGGGTTGGATCCCAAAGGCGAAGAGGCCGCGACGCTGCGCGCCCGGCTGGCGGAAAATAAACAGGAGGTCCAGCGCACCGAGCAGCAGCTCAAGGAGCTGGAGGCCGAGCGGGACGCCCTGCTGATGGGCCTGCCCAACGAGCCCGACCCCCAGACCCCCGACGGCGCCGGCGAGGCCGACAACGTGGAGGTGGCGCGCTGGGGCGACCCCCGCGAGCTGGATTTTTCACCGCGACCCCACTGGGAGATCGGCGAGCGGCTGGGGCTGCTGGACTTCGAGCGGGCGTCCCGCATGTCCGGGGCCCGCTTCGCCGTGCTGCAGGGGCTGGGGGCCCGCCTGGAGTGGGCGCTCGCGCGCCTGATGCTGGACCGGGCACGAGACCGGGGCTACCTGGAGGTGATCCCGCCGTATCTGGTGCGCCGCCTTGCCATGGAGGCCAGCGGGCAGCTCCCCAAGTTCGAGCAGGATGCCTTTCGGACCGCCGGAGAGCACGAGTACTTTCTGATCCCCACCGCCGAGGTGCCGCTGGTGAACCTGCACCGCGAGGAGATCCTGGAGCCCCAGCAGCTCCCGCTTGCCTACACCGCGCTCACGCCCTGTTTCCGGGCCGAGGCCGGCTCATACGGCAAGGACGTGCGCGGCCTGATCCGCCAGCACCAGTTCCACAAGGTGGAGCTCGTCAAGCTCACCACGCCGGAGACCTCGGCCGAGCATCTGCGGTCCCTGCGCGCTGACGCCGAGGCGGTGCTGCGGGACCTGGAGCTGCCCCATCGGACCGTACAGCTTTGCGCCGGGGATCTCGGCTTCTCCGCCGCGGTCACCTACGATCTCGAGGTGTGGCTGCCAGGGCAGCAGACCTACCGCGAGATCTCCTCGTGCTCGAACTGCGGGGACTTCCAGGCGCGCCGCGCCGCGATCCGCTATCGGGCCGGCAAAAAGGACAACCGCTACGTGCACACCCTCAACGGCTCGGCCCTGGCGGTGGGACGCACCCTGTTGGCCCTGCTCGAAAACCACCAGCGCGCCGACGGCTCGGTGGGCATCCCCTCGGCGCTGCGCCCCTACCTGGACGGCCTAGAGGAGATCCCCGCGCCCTGAGCGGCGCAGCGGAGCGCGGGGTCAGACGGGCCCGGGGCCGCGAAGACGGCCGCGGGCGCTCACCGGGTGCTCACAGGCTATCCACCACCGTGATCTTGGATGGAACCTTGTGCGGAGACAGCCGCCGGGAGCAGTGGGCCGCCAGGGCCTCGAGCGCCACGCGACGCGAGAGCACCACCCGGGCGCGCAGGGCCGCCGCGCCGTCGATCTCCGAGGGGCCCTCGGTCCCGTCGTCCACCGCGGCGTCCTGGACCGCCGGGTGCGAGCACAGCACCTGTCGGATCTCGCCCAGCGACACGGGGAGCCCCCCGACGAACAGCCGATCCGGGGCCTCGGAGGCGCTGCCGCGGATCCGCAGCCGGCCCTGCTTGTCCTGGGTGGCCAGCAGCCCGGTGTCGAACCAGCCCTGCGGATCCAGCGCCGGCTCGCCGCCTGCCCCCGACACCGCCGGGCTGCGCACCTGGAGCCGCCCCTGGCGTCCCTGGGATACGGGCTGGCCCCGCGCGCCCAGAAGGCGCACCTGCACCCCGGCCACGGGCGCGCCCACCCCCTGGGGGCCCCGGCCGTCGGCGTCCACGCTGACCAGACCGGTCTCGGGCAGATGCAGCGCCCCGCGGGGGCGCACCGAGAGCACGCGCTGCGCCTCGCGCGCCCGCTCGCGACCCACCGCCCCGTCCACGCAAAGCGCCCGCAGCGCCGGCGGCAGGGGCCGGGTGCGCGCCGACTCCACCAGGGAACAGAGCTGCGCCCGCGAAAGCGGCGCCAGGTTCGCTCCTCCCTCTCGCAACCGCGGCAGCAGGCGACGCGGGGCCAGATCGTCGTCGAGCTGCAGCTCCGCGCCGTAGCCGGGGCCCAGGGCGAGCACCAGCTCGAGATTGAAGGGTTGATACAGCGGCAGGGCCACGGCCAGCCGCTGTCGATCCCCCTCCACGAGCCGCAGCGCGGTGGACAGATGCTCGGCCTCGGCGCGCAGATGATCGCGGCGGCGGTGCACCAGGCGGTAGGTCACCGATCCCTCTTTTGCGACGCCGCCCGCGGCCTCCCACTGCGGGTAGGCGTGGATCAAGGCCGTCCTCGGGGGAAGGGAGTGTTTCGCATCCACCTTGTACAGGGCGCAGGACAGCAGCGAGCCCTGCATGCGGCCCTGCTTGGTGGGCGCCGGCCCGGCGGCCTCCCCGGCGGCGTGGCGGTTTTCGGGATCCAGGGCCTTGGCCCCGGGGCGGGTGATCAGGGCCCGCACGGGCAGGCGCTCGAGCAGCGCGCCCAGCTCCCAGGCGCTGCAAAGCGGGGGGATGGGCAAAAGCGCGGCCTCGAGGCCGTCCACGGCCACCGCCACCACGAGGTAGTCGGCCACGTTGCCCAGCAGCAGGCCCACCACGTGGCCCTTGCCGACCCCCATGGCCTTGAGCTCCTGCATCCGCCGGCGGGCCCGATGCAAAAGACCCCGAAAGCTGAGGTACGTGTCGCGCTGGACCGCCGCATGGGCTGCGCCGTGATGCTGGACCGCATCTTCCAACCAACTGAAAAACATTGCGGATTCCTGAGCTCCCCGCGGGGATCGCGGGCCCGCGCGCCACCGGAACCTTGCGCTGTCGCGGCCCGAAAAGCCCCCGGCCTCTGCCCGGTCGTCCACCACCTGGTGGCGGTGGCGCGGAAGCACCCCATGGCCCCGATGGCGGGCGTCCCCAGTGTAGTCGCGGCAGGCCCGCGGAGCAAGCCGGCAGCCGGCGCCCGCGCCCGGCGACCAGCCGCCGCCGGCCACGGCACGCTCCTTGCGCCGAAGCTCCGCCGGAGCTCCGCCGGACCGCGCCGCTTCTCTACTGCCACTTCTCTACTGCCGCTTCTCTACTGCCGCTTCTCTACTTGCGAGGTCGCCTCGAAGGCGGCATAGTGCGGTGCCCGCGCTGGCAAATCCGGTCGCGGGGACGCGCGGCGGGCTCGGGCTCGCTCCGCACTTCACGGAGGTTGGCTTTGGGCTTCAAGTCGTTTTTCAGCAAGGAAGGGCGACACAACCGACATGTCGCCAAGTGGGCGAGGATCATCCAGAATCCCAAAGCCGCGGGGGAGGACCGGTGGGCCGCGATGCTCGAGCTGGCCAAGGACGGCTCCGCCGAGGCGCTCGAGGGGTTGCTGATGCGCTACACCTACACCGCCGAGGTGGGGACGCGCTCGCGGGTCACCGACGAGCAGGAAAAGAACCTCGTCTACGAGCTGGTCACCGAGATCGGGGAGGAGGCCCTGCCCCAGCTCGAGCAGTTCCTGCTGTCGGAGATGGGCCCCCCCGGGCAAACCAAGCACAGCATCTCCTTCGCCCTGCGCATCCTCGAGGCCATCTCCCCGGACCCCGACACCACCTGGGCGATTTTACAGCAGATCATCGAGGCCAACGAGCCCGGATACGAACGGGATCCGAACCGCAAGATCGAGCTGCTCACCTTTTTGGGCGAGTGGGACTCGGACCCGCGGGTGGCCGAGGCGATCCTGGGGTATCTGGACGACGCGGACGAGGGCGTCCGCTTCCAGACGGCCGAGGCCCTGCTGTCCCAGGGCCACGAGCGCTGCCGGGAGCCGCTTTTGAAGATCCTTCAGGAGGGCGACGAATCGTACCAGATGCGAAACCGCATCCTGAGCGGGTTCGTGGCCAACGGATGGCTCGACGACGTCAAGCCCTTTTTCGAAACGCTGGACGAGCCCGGCCTGATGCAGGTGGCCGAGAGCCTGGTGGCGCAGCCGGACGCCTCGGCGGCCCGCGAGCCGCTGGTGAAGATCGCCGAGAGCAAGCACGCCTCGGAGCGGATCAAGTCCCGGGTCGCCGAGTGGTTCGTCAGCTCCGGCGCCAGCACCCACGGCATGCGGGGGCGACTCGAGAAGATCCTGCCCAAGGGCTACAAGATCTCGAAAAAGCGGGTGGACCGGTTCCCCGAGGCCATGCGCGAGCCCTACCTGGGGCTCGCCGTGGAGCAGCTCATGGAGCTGGACGACCCGGCGCTGGTCTTCGAGCCGCTGGTGCGCCTGCTCCGCAACAAGGAGCTGCCCGAGCGCCTGTTCGTGCGGACGGTGGAGTACCTGGCCATGCGGCAGTGGCCCGTGGAAAGCCTCGCCAAACCCCTGCGGAAGGTGCTGCCCCCCGGCTACGTCATCGGCGAGTCCGGACACATCGAGCGGGACGTGCCGCAGATGCAGGAGCCGTTTCTCACCTTCGCCGGGGACAACCTGCTGGAGTGGGGGGACGCCGAGGAGCCGGAGGTGCTCAATCAGCTGCTCGAGATCGTGATCAACCACGACACCGACGAGCGGGTTCGCGAGCGCATCCTGGATTCGTTCAGCCGCGAGGAGTGGTCCGTGCTGGGCTACGAGCGGAACGTGGAGCGCAAGCTCCCCAAGGAGTACAAGCTACAGGTCGTAAACCACGGTCAGGACTTCCGGATCGTGCGGGTGTTAGCCCGCATCTGATCGTCAGAGCTCCGGCCGATCGCCGGGGCGGCCGGCGCCACCGGCCGCCGTCCGAACGCTACGGGCAGACGCCATGACCCAACGCATCCCAATGACCCCGAACGGGCTCCAGCGCATGCGCCAGGAGCTCAAGCAAATCCGTGAGGTGGAGCGACCCCAGAACGTCCAGGACATCGAGGAGGCCCGCGCCCACGGTGACCTGAGCGAAAACGCCGAGTACCACGCGGCCAAGGAGCGCCAGGGCTACCTGGACGCCCGCCTCAAGGAGCTCAAGGCCAAGCTCTCCCTGGCGGAGGTCATCGACCCGAACACCCTGAGCGGGGATCGGGTGCTGTTCGGCGCCACCGTCACCCTGATGGATCTCGACACCGAGGACGAGGTTATCTACACCATCGTGGGCGACGACGAGGCCGACGCCAAAAACGGCTTCATCTCCATCTCCTCGCCCCTGGCCCGCGCCCTGATCGGCCGCGAGGTGGGCGACGAGATCAAGTTTCGCGCTCCCGGAGGCCTTCGCGAGTACGAGCTGGCGGACGTGGTCTTCGGCGACAACGGATAGGGCCCCGGGTTGGCTCTACCGCGGCGAGCTTGTTTCCCGAACGTCGGCCGTGCTACCAATGAGACGAACCTCGAGGGTCCCCATGAGAAGATTGTCAGGATGGTTGCTTTGTCCTGTGTTCGCGGTGAGCTTGGTGGCCGGCTGCCTGCAGGGCCCCGGCGACCGCTGCGAGATCGACTCCGACTGTGAGAACGGGCTGGTGTGCTGCTCGGGCAGCAACATTTGCCAGCCGTCCTGCCAGAGCAGCCAGGTGGACGCCGCCGTTCAGCTCGACGCCGCCGAGCAGAGCGACGCCGCGATGCCCGACGCCGCGGTGAGCTTCGACGCCTCGATGACCCAGGACGCTTCCCCATGAAGACCGTGGTCCCGCTTTTCGCCATCCTCGGAGTGCTGGGCATCGCCCTGCTCGTCCCGCTGGCCTGCCGCCAGGAGGAAAACAAGCCCTGCCAGACCACCTCGGACTGCGAAGGCGATCTGGTGTGCTGCTTTGACGGCAACAGCGCCAGCTCCACCCTCGGCACCTGCCTGCCCGAAAACGTCTGCACGCCGCTGCCCGACGCCGGGGTGGACGCCGAGGTCCCCCTCGACGCCGAGGTCCCCCTCGACGCCGAGGTCACCCCCGACGCCGAGGTCACCCCCGACGCCGAGGTCACCCCCGACGCGTCGGTGACGCAGGACGCCTCGCCATGACCGGGGCTTAGGGCTCGCGCAAGAATAAGTTCGACGCACCGAGGGCGCCGAGGCGCAATTCTGT
>CAYFWA010000368.1:0-6949 GCA_964346625.1 uncultured Myxococcales bacterium | reverse complement strand
CAACTCCGATGGCGACTCTTTCGGCGACGCCTGCGACAACTGCCCGGCCGTCGACAACGAGAGCCAGCTCAACTCCGACGCTGACTCTTTCGGCGACGCCTGCGACAACTGCCCGGCCGTCGACAACGAGAGCCAGGCCAACTCCGATGGCGACTCTTTCGGCGACGCCTGCGACAACTGCCCGGCCGTCGACAACGAGAGCCAGCTCAACTCCGACGCCGACGCCTACGGCGATGCCTGCGACAACTGCCCCGGCATCGACAACCCCACCCAGGCCAACGCCGACACCGACTCCCTCGGCGACGCCTGCGACAACTGCCCGGGGACCGACAACGAGAGCCAGGCCAACTCCGACGCTGACTCCTTCGGCGACGCCTGCGACAACTGCCCAGGGACCGACAACGAGAGCCAGGCCAACTCCGACGGCGACTCCTTCGGCGACGCTTGCGACAACTGCCCCGTGGACGACAACCCCACCCAGTCCGACCTCGACAGCGATGGCCAAGGGGACGTGTGCGACTCCGATCGGGACGGCGACGGCGCCCCGAACGTCCACGACCCGGATCCGGACGTGCCCCAGTCGGTGGACTACTACGACGACCTCGACCCGGACCCGGGAGACTTCAACCTGGTGGGCGGCAACTGGTCGTTCACCGGCGGGCAGCTCTGCCAGTCCAACGAGAACGTGCGCCACCAGCGCGCCCGGCTCGACGACTCGGCCATGACCATCACCGACATGGTGGCCGAGACCGTGATGCACGTCACGGCCGTGGACCTGTCGTCTACCGAGTGGCCCGCCGCCGGGCTCTCCTTCCGCTTCGTGAACCACACCTGGACCGACTTCGACGCCTACCACTGCACCGTGGATCTGGAAAACGGCCGCCTGGCCATCATCGAGTCCTGGGACAACAACTACTACTACGTGCACCAGGTCTCGGCCGCCGGCTCCGTGTCGCTCACCGGGACCTACCACCTGCGCGCCATCGCCGACGGCGGCAACCTCACCTGCGCCCTGCTGCCCGGCGGCCCGGCCATCTCCACCACCGATCCCGTAAACCCCCTGTCCACCGGCACCGCCGGCTTCTTCACCTACCTGGCCTCCGCCTGCTTCGACTACCTGCTGGTCTACGAGCCCCCGCCGCCGTAGCTCAACCCGACGCCCAGGGTACGAGCCCCAGGAGCCCCGAACGTCGCGCCTCCGACACCGCGGTGAGGGGGGCCTCGAGGGATCCATCGATCTCGCGCGACTCGTCGCGCACCACCTCCAGCCGCGAGAGCGCCCGGGCCAGGCCCGCAGGATCCAACCAGCGCACCACGTGCTCCTCGCGCCAGGCCGCCGGCAGCTCCCGCCCCCACGGCCCCAGGGGCAGCCGGGGCGCGAGCGCCCGGGCGCGCTCGGCGAGGATCGCGGCGAGCTCCTCCGTGGCCAGGCGCGGCAGCGCCGCCTCCGGCTCGCCCGCGGTCACCGCGCAAAAGGGGGTCACCTGCGCGACGCCCGCGCCGGGGCGCGCGGCGTGGACGGCGCGCAGCGCCAGGGCCCAGCGCCCCCCGAGCAGGTGGAACACCGCCCAACGGCCCTCGGGCAGACGCAGCGCCGGCGCGTGCTCCGGCGCCAGCCCCACGTGACGCCCGAGGTCCGCCGCCAGGCAGTGGGGTACCAGGGGCCCCGTGGCGCGTCCGGCCTCGAGGTCCGCCTGCTGCGCGGTGTCGGTGACCACCAGGCGATCGGGTCGCCCGGCGTCAGTGACCGCGAGGCGCCGCCCCCCCAGCCGCAACCGCCCCTCCCGGGCGGAGCGTCGGGGGAGGTGCCCGAGCACCTGCCGGGTGTCGCGATCCACCACCGCCACCTGACCGGCCTCCTCGTCGATGTTGCCGTGCACCCGCCCCCGCGTGAAGGCCTCCTCGAGCCGATCGCCAGCGGTGTAGCGGCGCGGCCCGCCGCCGAGCCAGCCCCGCTCCTTCAGGTGTGCGAGCAGCTCCGGAAGCCGCCCCTGCCAGGGCTCGTCGGCCAGGCTCTCGGGCAGCCGCTCGGCCAGCGCCTCGGCCGAGATCCAACCGCCGGGGGACTGGTGCAGCAGGCTGAAGGCCTGCTGCACCAACACACCCGGCGAAAACGGCCGCGGGTCGCCCAGCAGTCGCCCCTGACGCGCCGCGGAAAGCAGGTGCTCGAAGCGCAGGGCCTCGCCTTCTCCGGCGGCCAGGCACACCACCCGGGTGTCGGCGCGGCGGCGGTTTCCCCGGCCCAGCCGCTGCAGCAGCGACGCCACGTCCGGCGGCGGATCGGTGAGCACCACCAGGTCGATGTCGCCGATGTCGATCCCCACCTCCAGGGTGGTGGTGGCGAAGCACAGGCCCGTGTCCCCGGTCAGCATCCGGCGCTCCACCGCCTCGCGGCGCGCGCGCGACAGGCTCCCGTGGTGCAGGTACACCGCCTCGCCGAAGGGCGGGCGACCACGGAATGCGCCACTCAACCGTTCGGCGTCGGCCCGGCGGGGCACGAAGGCGAGCACCTTGCGCACCCCCTGCGGCGCCACGCGCACGAGGGCCTCGTGCAGCGCCGCCGCGCCGCCGCGCACGATCCGCGCGCGGATCTCGCGCTCCGCCGAAACCTGGACCCGGTGGGGCTCTCCCGCCAGGTAGCGCTGGGCCAGCGCCTCGGGGTCGTCCACCGTGGCCGAGGAGGCCACCACCTGCAGCTCGGGGGCGATCCGCCGCAGCCGCGCCACCAGGCAGGCGAGCTGATCCCCGCGGGGCGAGGTGTGCAGCAGGTGGATCTCGTCGAGCACCAGGTGCCGCATCCCGGTGAGCATCGCCGGCGCGCGCGAGAGCATGGAGTCCAGCGACTCCGGCGTGGTGACCACCAGGGCGGGCGGCCGCGCCCCCCCGAGCTCGCGGTGCTCACCCGTACGTCGGCCGAGGGCCAGCCCCACGGCTTCGCAGGGCGGCGCCAGCCGCCGGGCCAGGTCGTTGACCAGGGCGCGCGTGGGGCACACCACGAAAGCGGACAACGCATCACGGGCGCCCCCGGAGCCAGGCGGCCGGTTCCCGGCGCCCGCTTCCATCCCGCTACCCGCGCGAACCGAGCGGCCCTCTCGCCGGGCCAGGACGTGCTCGGCCACCGGCGCGGCCCACGCCTCGGTCTTGCCGCCCGCCGTGGGCGCCACCAGCAGCGCATCGCCGCCCCGCAGCAGCACCGGGACGGCCGCGGACTGGATCGCGCGCGGCGCGCTGAAGCGCGCCAGGAAGCCGTACCACGTCCGCGGCAGCAGCTCCCGGAGGTCCGCCGTAACCCACCGCGGTCCCGCGCCCGGCGCGCGCGGGTCGTCCGCCGCTTGCTCGCTCCGCTGGTCGGCTCCACCGTTCATGCGTCCCTCGTGGGCTCAGTCGGTCGAAGGGCCCGCGCCCCGCAAAAAGCGCTCCTTGAGCTCGACCAGCAGCGGCTTGACCCGCTCGGGACGAAGCCGCGCCACGTCCACCAGCTCGGTGACGAACTTGAGGGCCTGGCGGGGGTTTTCGATGAGACCCCGGCGATGGCACGCCTCCATCACCCGCGCCAGCAGCGGCGCCAGGCCCGCGCCCGGCGCCAGAGGCACTCCGGCCCGCTCATAGAGCGCCAGCACGCGCTGCGACAGCGCCACGAAGGCCTCGGTGTCGAAGGGGCGCAGCTCCAGAAACCGGTCGGCGGTCACGATCCCCTCGAGCAGGTCGCGACCCTCGGGATCGTGCGTCAGCGCCAGCACCACCTGAAGGGGCTGGTGCGACGAAAACCGGTGGGGCAACCGCCGGTGGGCGGCCTGGCCGCCGCGGGGCAGGCCCTCCGGGTCGAAGCGCAACGCCGAAGGGGGCAGGGCCGCCGCGGCCAGGGTCTGGAACAGCACCCGGGCGTGCCCCCGGTCCTGCCCCCGCAGCACGCTGTAGAACTCCGCCTCGTCCACCAGGCACAGCAGGCCCGCGTAGCCCACCTCCCGGGCCAGGGTGGCGATTCCCCCCAGCAGCAGGGTGTACAGGTGGGTCACGGTGCGGTGATCCCGCAGGGCCCAGAGCCGTGCGCGCAGTCCCGTGGTCCCCCGCAGCTCCCGCATCAGCTCCTGGTTGCTGGCCACCTCGGCCCCCTCGATCCAGTCCAGCAGCCGCGCGTGCAGGGCGCGCTCCGGCGCGCCCTGCTCCCCGGCGAGGGCCGCGTGATACAGCAGCGCCGGGCCGAGGTAGGGGTGGTCCGCGGGCGCGTCGAGGGCTACCGCTTCGGGGCCCTCGCCGCGGCCGCGCCCTCCCGACTCTTCCGGGCCGCCACCGCGGCGTGAGCCCCGGGCGTACGCCTCACCACGACCCGCCCAGCGCAGCACGCGATCCGCGTCGCGGGCCGCCCGCGTGAGCAGGGGCGCGAGCCCCGCCGGCGCGTCCGGGGCCTCCGGATAGCGCAGACCCCGCGCGAGCTGGTGGTAGATCCTCCGCGGGTGGCTCGGCAGGTTCTCCCGGCTGTCCAGCGTCGCCCACCCTACGAGATATCCCTGCTCGAGGGCGAGCCGGGCGGCGAGCCCCAGCGTATGCGTCTTGCCCGTCCCGTAGTCTCCCAGCAGCACGCGCAGCCCCCCCGCCCCGGCGCCGCCCGCGGCGGCTCGCGCCGTGTCCAGCTCCGCGCGCAGCCGGTCGAGCTCGTCGTCGCGCCCCACGGTGTACGTCTCCAGGTGATGCGCTGGCACCACTCCCAGCCGCAGCGCCTCGAGGGCCTGGCGCGCCTGCCTGAGGTCGGGGGGCGGCAGCGCCGTGGTGACGGGCGATCGCACCGCCGGCTCCCGCTCCGCCTCCGCCTCCTCCCGCTCCGCCTCCGTCTCCTCCTGCTGCTCCGCCGCCGCCGGCTCCTGCTCCGCCTCCGCCTCCTCCCGCTCCGCCTCCGCCTCCTCCCGCTCCGCCTCCGCCTCCTCCCGCTCCGCCTCCGCCTCCTCCCGCTCCGCCTTCGCCTGCTCCCGCTCCGCCTCCGCCTGCTCCTCCGTCTCCTCCTCCGTCTCCTCCTGCTGCTCCGCCGCCGCCGGCTCCTGCTCCGGCAAGGCCCGGCGCTGCGGCACGGAACGGTCAGCCCCCTCGCGCCGGGAGGGGGTCCGAGTCGATCGCTCCGGCTCTCCGCGGACGTCGACGCGCGCGAGCTCGGCCCCGGGGATCTCCCACGGCGTGCCGGGCATCCGGTCGAACACCACCCGCGCGAGGCGGCCGCCGCGCACCAGCGCCCGCACCTCGCCCTCGCCGAAGTCCGGGTGGCGGACCCGGTCGCCCGGCCCGAGGCCGACGCCAGACCCGGAACCAGCCCCCGACCCCGGCCTCGACCCGGCCCCCGACCCCGCGCCGGAGCCCGCCGGCGATCCTGCCAACGGTCCTGCCGACGGTCCTGCCGACGGTCCTCCCGACGGTCCTGCCGACGGTCCCTGCCGCTCAGGCATCGAAGAACTCGTCGTCGGGCCCTTCGCTCAGCCCGAGGTAGCCTCCCTGCACCATGTCCTCGGCGTGCCCGGGCTCGAGGGCGGTCTCCCCCTCGGCGCGCTGGCGGTGCAGCAGATCCACGTAGGTCTTCACGAACAGCCTGCGGTGGCTGATCTCGAAGGTGTATCGCGACAGGGTCTCGGCCAGCAGCCGCCGGTTGCGCCCCTGCAGGGCCCGATCCGTCTCGAACCCCGTGGCCTGGCAGAAGATCGCCTCGAGCCGGGCCCCGATGGCCTCCAGCAGATCCACCGGCTCCAGGTCCAGGTGCTCCAGGTCGATGACCGCGGCCTGGGGGCTGCGCTCCCCCATGGGCACCGGGCTCTTGAGACGCTGATCCAGCGCCGGGTACTCGGGCACGACGTTGCGCAGGAACTCGGGGGGCACCGCGTACAAAAAGAGCGTGGCCGGCAGCCGCGCCTGACCGCACAGGTCGATGACCTGGCGCAGGTTGTCCCCCACCGCGTGCATCTTGCGGCTCGACAGCGACAGGTTGCGGTCCACCTCGTCGAACAGCAGCACCACGCCGGGCAGGCCGTAGCCCGCGATCACCTGGGTGAGGCTCCGCAGCATCTTGAAGCCCGTGGCTGGCTCGAGGGCCTCGTAGATCCCCAGCGGGCGGGTCTCGGCCAGCGGCACGGGCTCGCCCCGCAGCCACGCCTCGAGCACCCCCTGGCGCTCCCAGTCCTCGTCCAGGCAAGCCGTCAGGAAGGCGGCGGCGGCCCGGCGGAAGGAGTGGCTCTCCACCGCCAGCCGCGCCGCGGTGCGCCCGATCCACTGGCGCACCGCCGCCTGTCCCAGACCGTCGCGCCGATCCTCCACCAGGTCCCGCAGCACGTCGGGCAGCCCCCGGGTGGGCTCGGCGCCCGCGGACAGCGGCGGCGCGCACAGGCTGCTGGCCACCGCCCCGTAGACCTTCACCGGATCGTCGTAGGGGCACTCCTTGGGCGACAGGTTCACCAGGGCCGTGAGAAACCCCCGCGCCCACGCCCGCTCCCGCACGCAGTACAGAAAGTGCGTCTTGCCCCCGCCGTAGTAGCCCTGCACGAGCTTGAAGCTCGAGGACAGCGGGTCGTGCGCCATCCGGGCCAGGTACTCGTGCTCGAGCACGCCCAGATAGGTCTCGTTGCCCACGTTGAGCGCCGACAGGCCCTGCTCGGGGGGCTGTCCGGCCTCCCCTGCTCGCTGCAGGATGTGCCGCGCCAGGGCGTCGGTCACGCGGGTTTCGGGAGGGCGCGCCGGGGTGGTCATGGTCTCACCTCTCTCCCCGTTCGCGCTGCGTTGGGTCGGCGTCGCCAGCCCGGGAGACGAACCAGGCGCTCTGATAGTACTGCCCCCGGCCGGGGCTGTCCTCCAGATAGAGCACGTCGGCCTTGCGGCGGGGGGGGGGGCCCGGGGGGGGGGCCCCCCCCCGCCCCCCCCCCCCCCGCCCCCCCCTTCGCGCCCCCCCGGGCCCCCCCCCCGCGGAGGCGAAACGGGG
>CAYFWA010000367.1:0-6956 GCA_964346625.1 uncultured Myxococcales bacterium | reverse complement strand
AACATTCAATCACCCGGGAATTGAAGAATTCGAGATCCGTCCCCACCTCTTCCCGGTCCGAGATGTGAACATTCAATCACCCGGGAATTGAAGAATTCGAGATCCGTCCCCACCTCTTCCCGGTCCGAGATGTGAACATTCAATCACCCGGGAATTGAAGAATTCGAGATCCGTCCCCACCTCTTCCCGCCCACCTCTTCCTCTCGGCGAAGCGCCAGGGGGCCGGCGCAGGGGGGGCGGGGGCCGGCGGCGCACCCGGCGACGGCCACAGCGCAAATGGCTCAGCTTGACATCAATATGCTCAAGCTTTACATATTGATGTATGTCCCGCACCACACTCGCCATCAACGACGCTTTGTTGCGTGAAATCAAGCGCCGTGCGGCGGAGCAGGGGCTGTCCATGCAAGCCCTGATCAATCGCCTCCTCAAACAATCCCTCATGCAGGGGGGGGCCAGTGACTACAAGCTGGAATTGAAGACCTGGGATGCCGAGCTCCAGCCGGGCATTGACCTCCTGGATCGGGATTCCCTTCTCGACGCCATGGAAGACCACCGTACAATCAAGAAACGCTGAGACCGGGAGCCACGAGACCCAAGGGGAGCCCATGAAGGCCCTGGATACCAATGTGTTGGTCTATGCTGAGATCGTCTCTCTCCCGCATCATCGAGCGGCAAAGGCTCTATTGAAGGAGCTCGTCGAGGGTCCCGAGCAGTGGGCCATTCCCTGGCCTTGCGTCTATGAATTCCTCCGTGTGGTGACCCACCCCCGCGTATTTCATCCCCCGGTTCCACTCGACGTAGCCCTTGCGGACGTCAACGCCATCCTCGGCTCTCCCACGCTCTTGCTCCTCTCCGAAACGGCCCGCCACCGAGAGATCCTGGACAGGCTACTGCAGGACGCGGGAGCCACCGGGAATCTGGTCCACGATGCCCATATTGCTGCACTTTGTCTCGAGCACGGGGTCTCCGAATTGATGACGGGGGACCGCGATTTTCGTCGCTTCGAATCGCTGAGCATCAGCAATCCGTTCACGTAATCCCCCTACACACGATGCAACGAGGAAGGCGCTCGAGGCCCGAATCCAGGTGCTGAATCTCGACAAGCGCAAGGTGGATTCGAACCACTCGGGGCACACGATCCACGTGACGTTGCTAAAAATCCCATACCAATACAAAGTGTATGAAATAGACGGGACCGAGCACCTCCACGTCGGCACCTCGGTGATGCTCGTCGGGTACGTCAACACCACACCCGTGTTCCCCAACCTGCTCGGACAGTACTACGCGCTGCGTGAGCTGATCGAGTTCGAGCCGTAGAGCCGTAGAAAATCGCGGGCGAGCACGGAACGCGGCGATCGAAAAGGAGGAATCTTCGCCTTGCCGGAAAACGGCATCTCACTGGGTCAGGTGCTCGACGGTCGCTATCGGATCGAGCGTCGACTTGGTAGGGGCGGCATCGGCCAGGTCTACCTCGGCCGGCACGAGCGCACCGGGCGGCCCTGCGCCATCAAGCTCCTGAGCGCGGAGGGCGGCCTGGACGAGTCCTTGCTACGCCGCTTCGAGCGCGAGGCGCGCACCCTCGGCAGCCTGGGGCACCCGAGCATCGTCGGAATCCACGACTTCTCCGAGACTCCCGAGGGCATCCCCTACCTGGTGATGGACTACCTGGAAGGGGAGGATCTGGCTCAGCGGCTGCGCCGCGACGGAGCCATGAGCTGGGAGACTGCCAGGCCGTTCTTTCGCGAGATGGCGTATGCCCTGCATGCGGCCCATAGCTCGGGGGTGCTGCATCGCGACCTAAAGCCCGGCAATGTCTATATCGCGCGGACTCCGGGGGCTCCCGACCGCGCGGTATTGCTCGACTTCGGGTTGGCCAAGGCCGCCACCGCCGAGCTGGACGAGCTGAGCTTGACCGGGACCGGGGCCATCTTCGGCACCCCCCTGTACATGTCTCCCGAGCAGGCGCGCGGCGACCGGCTCGACCAGCGCAGCGACCTCTACTCGCTGGCTACGATCCTCTTCGAGATGCTCGCGGGAAAGCCGCCCTACCTCGGAGACAACCTCACCCAGCTCGTCTCCCACCTACTGCTGGATCCGGTCCCGGTGCTCTCCGAAGTGGCCACGCAATCCCTTCCAGCCCACCTGGACGAGACCCTCGGCATCGCCCTCAGCAAGTCGCCCGAAGATCGCTACCCGCGCGTCGCCGACTTCGCCGAGGCCGCGCTCGAGGAGCCGTTCGCCGGGGCCGAGGGTAAACCCAGCGAGGAGATCCCGGAGACGCTGGCAGCGACGCTCCTTTCCGAGCCACCGCAAACGAATGTTCCCGGCGCCCCTCCGGCGACCGGCGGCCCGGACGCGCCCCGCGCAACAGCGCCCAAAGATCCAGCGGCGCCGCAGGGCTCACCCCAGCCGCAGAGCGACGAAAGCCTGGCGCACCAACTGACCCTCGAGTCGGGGGATCCTTTGACCGGGCCTGCGGCCGCCCGGTCGGACAGGGCGGCCCGGGCCCCCGGGGCAGAACGTTCCATCGCGCGAGACCAGGGGGTGTCGCCGAATCGAGACAGCGCGGCGCCGAATCGAGACAGCGCGGCGCCGGTTCGAGACAGCGCGGCGCCGGTTCGAGACAGCGCGGCGCCGGCTCGAGACAGCGCGGCGCCGGCTCGAGACAGCGCGGCGCCGATTCGAGACAGCGCGGCGCCGAACGATGACATGCCGCAGCGCCGAAGCGCGGCCTCCTGGATGCTGCACATCGGGATCTTCACCCTCGGGATGGCGTCCGCGGCAGCCGTTTTCTGGCTGGTCCTGGGCAAGGGCCCGACGGATCCCCCGTCGCCGAGCCTCCAGGCGCGAACCGCCTCCGCAGCGGTTGCTCGAGACGATGCCCGCCCCCTGGATGTCTCCGATGAGCTGGACGCCCAAGCAGGCGCCCCCTCGGATTCCGAGGTGGCGGTGGCGGTGGCCGTGGACATGGACATGGACATGGACATGGACATGGACATGGCCGTGGACGCGAGAACCACACCTTCTCGAGCCGCCGCGCCCGCACCGGTTCGGGCCATGGGCGTGGCCGTACGAGCCCGGGACCCTCGAGAAGATCGGGTGCCTACTCCCGTCCCCGGATTGACCAGACCCGGCTCGAGGCCCCACTCCACGCCGTCCCGCGCCGCCCCCCGTGCCATGACGCCCGCCATGACGCCCGCCATGACGCCCGCCATGACGCCAGCCATGACGCCAGCCATGACGCCAGCCATGACGCCAGCCAGGGGTTCAACGACGCCTGCCCCACCCTTCGGGCAAGAGGTGCTCGCCGCGGGGCAGCTGCGGCGCAAGGCGGTGCTCGCCGAGCGCCAGGGGAAGGGACGGGAGTGCCTGTCCCTGCTCGACAAGGCGGACCGTATTCACTCTGCAAGCGCCAGCTCGTACAACTACCTTCGCGGCTGGTGCCTGATGCTTGCCGGCCGCTGCGCGGCCGGCAAGCGCCTGCTCCGGAAATTCTACCAGCAGCAAGGCGTCTCCTCGGTCACCTCCAAGGCCACCATCCAGTGGGCCGAAAAGTCCAAATGCCCGGTGACCTCCGGCAGCCCGACCCAGCGGCTTGCCCGAGTGCACCAGCAGCTCAGCAACGCCTGCGGCATGGGACAAGTGAAGCGCTGCAGCAAGCAAGCGCGCGTGCTTCGAGCGCTGCTCCCCAAGCTGTCCCGGCCGTTTACCAGAAAGCAGAGCCAACTCATCAACGAAGGCTTCATGCGAGCCGGGATCTGCATGGGGAAGGCCGGCCGGTGCAAAGAGGCCTGGCGCTATTTTCGGAGATCCACTGCCGTACACTTTGGCGCCTCACCCGGAGCGCAGAAACGGGCCAAGCGATACATGAGCGCCTACGCCAAGGGCTGTCCGGTCCCGGGGGGAGGTCCTTGAGCATCCGGCGCGGGTGGTAAGGCCCCGGTCACGAATAAGGTGTCCAGTTCAGGGCGCCGAGGCGCCCGGCTACGATCAGGCGGTGACCGAGGTGCTGCGGCACCTGCGGGAGGCCACCCCCTCCGACGTAGTCGTGGACGCCGGCCTGATCCAGGCAATCTACCCGGTCCACCCGGCGACCCTGGAGCTGCTCGAAGAGGTCCGGGATCGGTTTTCCCAGGCCCGGGGCATCGTCGACTTCACGGTGACCCGGCTCGCGGGCGACCTGACGCGTCACGCCGAGCCCCTGCTGGACCGGCCGCTGGGGGAGTTTCTCACCGCGGATGCCATCGTGGACCACTACCAGGAGCTGCTGCAGGTGCAGCCGGAGTTCCTCCCGCTGGCCGAGCGGCTGTTCCCCTACTACGAGCGGCAACTGCCGGCCCTGTTCGAGAAGCCGGCCCGGCGCCGGCTGGCCGAGCGGGTGCTCAAGGCGCTGGCGCTGGTCTACCTGTCGCGCTCCCGACACGACGTGAGCAGCGCGGAGCTGGTGTGCTGGCTGGGTCTCACCGCGGCGCGCGTGGCCCCGGAGCGCAACGTGGCCATCGTGGACAAGCTGCTGGACGAGCTCGCGCGGCGGGGGCGCTACGTCGCCCGTCACCAGGGGCGATACCGCCTGGATCTGGAAGACCGCAGCGCCGACGAGCTGGCGCGTCTGATGCAACGGGAGCTGGCCGATTTGCAGGATCAGGGTGAGGGGCTGTTCCCCCAGCTACTGCCCCTGCTGCGGGGAGAGCGGTTCGGCCTGCTGCGGCAGCCCACCGACCGGTGGCTCCCCCGCCACGTGGTCTGGCATCACCATCGCCGGGCCTACCACGTGTGCCTGACCAACGACGATCCGCCGCCCCACCCGGAGGGCGCCCTGCTGTGCGTCCGCCTGCCCTGGGGGCGGGCGGAGCCGGCCCGCTGCCCCACGCTGATCCCGTCCCGGCTCGAGCCGTCCGCCGCGCTGCGGGAGGCCGTGGCGCTGGCGCGGATCCTGGAGCGTCCCCTGGAAGACGCGATGACGGCTCACGCCCGCCGCGAGCTGTCGCAGCGCCTCGACTCCCTGGAGGAGCAGCTCCTGGCCGCCTTCCACGCGCCACGGCGGTTCGGGCCCGACGGCGCGCCGGCCATGGACGGCCCGGCCCACCGGCCGGCCCGGAGCCTGGAGACGTGGCTCACCGAGGAAGCCCGCTGGCTGATGCGCGCCACCTACCCCGCCTTCGAGCGCTTCGCCCCCACGGACGGGCCGCTGCCGGAGGAGGCGCTGCGTGCCTTCGTGCGGTTCGTGGAGGAGGCCGACGTGGAGGCCCCCGCCGAGGACGAGCTCGTGAGCCGGGTCCGCGACGGCTACCTCGTGCCCATGCAGCTGCTCAAGCCGCACGGGCTCGGCTACCGCCTGCCCGCGGCGCTGGAGCGCCACGATCGCTACTGGAAGGAGGTGGGCGAGCACCCGGTGTGGCGATGGACAGCCAGGCCTGGCTCGCGCGCCTCGACGCGGTGGCCGAGCTCCCCGCCGACACCGACCCCGAAGCCGGTGGGGTCGCTGCGCCCCCGCCCCTGATCCAGCTCCTCGATCGGGAGTCCGTTCAGCAGGCCGCGTGGCTCCTGGTGGACGCCCTCGGGCTGCCCCTGACAGACATGGTGACCGACGCGCTGGACCAGATCCGGAGCGCCGCGACGGACGACCCGGCGTTGGCGCGCCGGGGCATCGCGTTCACCGAAGAGCTGCTCGCGCAGCTCCCCGACGCGGACGAGCCCTTTCGGGCAGCGGCGCGCGAAGCGTGCGCCGCGCTGCTCGCCATGGCCGATCGCCCCGTCGACGCACGGAACGAAGCGGAGTCGCTCATGAAGGATCTACCGGAGCAGGCCGCCGGCTACGTCGCGTACGCCGACGTGCTGACACACGAGGGCGACGAGAGCTCGCTCGACGACCTGAAGGCCGCGGTGGGCTGCATCGAGGCGGCCCTGCGGCGACCCGTGCTCGACGGCGAGGAGTACGAGCTCGACCTCACCCTGGAGCGCCTGCGGTCCTGGCTGGCCCTGTCGGACCCGGACCGGCGCATCTTCGAGCAGGAGCTCCCCCGCCACCTGGATCTGCGTTAGGGCTCACCTACCCGCCGCCAAAGGAAAACGCACCACCGCCGCGTGGACGCGACCGCCCAACTGGTGCGTTACGCCATCTCTCGCCGCGAGAACCCGCGTAACGCACCACCGCGGCGGCGCGGCAGCGCATGGCCGGAACTCAGCGCGAGGTGAGCAGAATTGACGCCGAATCGGCGCCATATCGCCGGACCTCGGCGCGAGGTGGGCCGAATTGACGCCGAGTCGGCGCCATATCGCCGGACCTCGGCGCGAGGTGGGCCGAATTGACGCCGAATCGGCGCCATATCGCCGGACCTCGGCGCGAAATGAGCCCCTGTGACGCCACCGCAGCGCCATATCACCGGACCCGAGCTTCTGCTGGGCCGCCTGAACGGTGGAGCGGAGCGGCGTGGCACGACCCGAACAACCAGGGCGGATGAGGTATCCGAGGCCGAGGTACGCCAAAGCTTTACGTACTCGAGAGAAATTGCGCCCGGGCGCAGGCGTCTGGCCCTCGGCGAGGCGCCCGCGAGCCGGCGCAGGGGGCGGCGGCCCCGCGGCGCGTCCGGCAGCGGCCACCGCGCAAATGGCTCCTACGTTTCGAACATTCGCCCCCCCAAACGTCCATGTTACGCTGGCTTCCTGAGGACAACATCGCGGGCGCGCCGCTTCTTGCCGGCGGTGCCAGGAGCGCGGGGCGGTCGGGTGGCGAGCGGCCGACGGGCCGTGCGGCCGAGCCAGCGAGCGAGGCGTTGGGCCGGGGGAACGACAAGGCCGATAAGATGAGGAGCAATGGGACAGAGCACGAAGCGCCGCGGCCAACGCGCCGAAGATCGGGCGAACGGGAGCGGCAACGGGCGCGGCAGCGGACCCAGCAAAGCGCGCGACAGCGGACCCAGCAACGAGCGCCGCAACAAGCGCCGCAACAAGCGCGG
>CAYFWA010000366.1:0-6967 GCA_964346625.1 uncultured Myxococcales bacterium | reverse complement strand
ACCGCACCCGCCACCGCACCGCCGAGGACCACACCCGCGTCTCGGCAGGAATCCGCACCGCCCCCGCCC
Organism: uncultured Myxococcales bacterium; assembly: GCA_964346625.1. Taxonomy (GTDB): domain Bacteria; phylum Myxococcota_A; class Polyangia; order HGW-17; family JAJRWW01; genus CAYFWA01. The sequence continues at coordinate 6,898 of CAYFWA010000366.1, read as the reverse complement.
CGGCAGGCACCCGCGCCGCCGGGGACCAGACCCGCGCCCCGGCGAAAATCCGCGCCACCCGAGACGAGGCCCACGCCCCGGCGCGCATCCGCGTCGGCCAGCGCTCCGAGCGCTGCGACGATCCACGCGAAGGATTCACGCAGGGATCCTCCCGTGGCGTTCGGGCTCATGCTCAACCCACTGGAGACGCTGACCTCGGCGCTGTGGAACCGCGTGGTGGTGGTCTCTCCCCTGTTGCTGCTCGGCTCGGGACGCGCCGCCTGTGTGCTGGTGCCCCAGGCCTACGGGCTCACCGAGCAGCCGGTGGGTGGCGCCGGCGGCCAGGTGGGCTTTCGCGTCTTCTCCGGGCGACGCTACGAGGGGGTCTACTTCGGCGTCCGCTTCGGCGGTGGCGTGGGCAACCGCGAGTTCAAGACCTTCATGGGCCAGATCGACGCTGGGTGGACCTGGGCGTGGGGGCACTTCCGACTGGGGTTGGGCTTGGTGGCCGGGGGGGGCTACTTTGCGCACCGGGGGGGTGAGGGGAGCCTCTATCTGTTCAGCGTTGATCTGTCCGTTGGCTTCGCCCTCGGCCGGTTCGGTTGACGGTGTTCGAGGAAAAGCCCCCTGAGCGACTACTGGGACTGGGTGGCACCCGGGTCGGCTCGGTCGGCGTCCGACGGTCCGGGCTGCAGCCGGAGATGCAGCTCTACCGCCCTCGAACCGCGCCACGAGGGGAAGCGCCAGCTTTGCACCACCGCCCGCACGCAGCCCGCGCGCAGCCGCCCGGGGCCGCGCGCCACCGATTTCTTCCGGGGCGGACGGGGCGCAGCGCGAGGCGGGTGGACGACGCGGGCCCGTCCGCGGCGGTCCACGCGCAGGAACAACCGGGGCCGCCCTCCTCGCGACGACCCCAGACAAGGGCGCAACGCAGCAGCGCGCACCTGCAGCAGGCGCTCGAAACGCTCGGCCGCGGGTGGCACGGGCCGCGGCGACCAGGGCCCTCCCAAGCTCAGCACCCGCTTTTTCAAGGCAGCCGGCACGGTCACTCCGCGCTTTTGGACCGCGCGCAGCACCGCCGCCGCGGCGGTGGGCCGCCCCTGCAGCATAAGCTGGCGGATCCCTCGCACGGAAAGCCTCACGCGCTGGCGACGCCAACAGGCCGGAGCGTGGCGCACCAGGACCGCCAGCAACCGCGGTGGCTCGGCGAGCCCCGCCATCAACCCCGGCACCGATCGGAGGAAGGCGCGGCGTATGGTCGCCGGCGCCTGCTCGCAGCCTCGCGCCAGGGACCGTAGGTCCGCCCCCATGGAAATCGGGCGGTGGCGGGCTCGTGCGCGCGCCGCCGCGCGGATCAACCGCGTCCGCAGCGTAGGGCGGCTCGACGCGTGCCGCGCGAGCACCCGCAGCGCCTGCGCGGGGTGCCCAGCGGCCAGCAACAACTGCGCGAGATCCCGCGTGTACGCCCTACGCCGGGCAGCGTCGGTCTCGCTGCGCACCAGGGCGCGGAAGTGTGGGATCGCCTGGCGGGGCTTCATTCCCCGCAGATAGTGGGCCAGGCGCACGCGGGCCATGCGCGGCGCCGTGCGGCGCTCGAGCACGCCCTCGAGCAGGGCCACGCACTCCTTGAGGTGCGCCGCGGCGTCCCGCTGCAGACGCGCGATCTGCCGCTGGGGTGGCCGGCGCCCCTGACGACGCGCGCCAGCCTGTAGGCGCCGGATGCGATCGATCTTGCGATTGGCCAGCGACCACAGGCGCGCGGCCAGATGGGTCTGCGCCACCAGGCGCGGACGGCCCTCCCGGTTGTAAGCCAGCCGCCGCTCTCGCTCGAGGGAGCGCTCCGGGAGCGCGTAGGGATCCCGGAACCGGGGGAAGGGGGGCAGAGCCAGGGAGGGTTTCCGCTCCGTCGGCTCGGGGATGGCCAGGGTGAACCGATAGTGGACCACCCGCGGCGCGTCGCGAGCGCTCCGCCGCACGGCGCGCCGTGGCGCGGAGGGGGGAGGACAGGCGCCCAGGACCAGAGGCGTAAACAACATCACCACGGACGGCAGTCGGGGAGCACGCATCACGGGCTCAGCTCCAGGTGATAGCGGTGCCCCTTGCGCAGCCGGATCTTGTCGCGGCGGATCACCTTGCGGCCGAGGCGCACCTCATAGCGATAGGGCCCCGCCGCGATCAGGGTCCGCACGACCTCGTGAGGCGGCACCAGGAGGTCTCGGCGGCTGGCGCCCCGTAGACGCAGCCGCAGCACCGCCCCGGAGCGGTTCGCCAGGCGCAGCGCCGGGTGGTTCAGCGCGCGGGCCCGCTCCGCCCGCAAGGAGCCGGCCCCGGCGCCCCCCCCCTGCGGCTGGCCACTGGCCGACGCCGCCGCCAACCAGAGCGCAGCGGACAATAGACCGATCTGCATGACCAACGGTAAGGGCTCGCGCAAGAATAACTGCGGGATTCGGCCGCCGATCCATCCCAGCCCGCGGCGTCGCTCGTCGGTTAAATACGACAGTGTATTCGCCCTCCTCGCTCCTTGCGGGCCGGGCGCCTCGGCGGCCTCGGTCCTTCGAAGTTATTCTTGCGCGAGCCCTATGCGCCTTCGAGCCCCGCTCATGGCCACGAAGATACCATGGGCGCGCCTGCGGCCAACCTTTTCCACGGCCGGTTGCCAAGCCCACCGACGGTGGTCTACCTTGATCCCATCATCAGCGAGGAGGTGTGAAATGGCCGTCAAGGTGACATGGTACGGACACTCGGTGACGTTGGTACAGACCGATCAGGTCAAGCTGCTGATCGATCCCTTCCTCAGCGGCAACGACAAGGCCGCCATCGGGCCCGAGGACATCGATCCCGACGTCCTGGTGATCACCCACGGTCACGCGGACCACGTGGGCGACACCGTGGCCCTCGCGAAGCGCACCGGTGCGCTCTGTATCGCCAACTTCGAAATCGTGAGCTGGCTGGAGAGCCAGGGCGTGGAGAACGTCCACCCACAGCACATCGGTGGGGGGTTCAACTACGACTGGGGGCGGCTCAAGCTCACCATCGCCCACCACGGCTCGGCGCTGCCGGACGGCTCCAACGGGGGCAACCCGGCGGGGGTCCTGCTGACCCTGGGGGAAAAGACCCTCTATCATGCCGGAGACACGGGGCTGTTCTACGACATGAAGCTCATCGGCGAGACGGGCATCGACCTGGCCATCCTCCCCATCGGCGACAACTTCACCATGGGGCCCGACGACGCCCACCGGGCGGTGGAGCTGCTGCGTCCCCGGATCGTCGTGCCCATCCACTTCGACACCTTCGAGGTCATCGAGCAGGACGCCCAGCACTGGGTGGACCGGGCCCGCAAGCGCTTCGACGTGGACGCCCGCCTGCTGTCTCCGGGCGACTCCATCGAGCTGTAGCGACCGAGCGCTACCCGCGCAGCCGCACCTTGAGCAGGGTCGCCAGGGCCTCCACGCCATCGGTCCACCGGATCTTTTTGCCCGAGGCCACGTCCCGAGCCGCATACTCGATGGGCACCTCGTGCACCGGGATGCCGGCGCGGCCGAGCTTGCCCACCACCTCCGGGCAGAACTCGAATCGCTGACACTGCAGATCGAAGCCCCGGATCACGTCCGCGCGAAACACCTTGAAGCAGGTGGCCTCATCGGTGATGCGCACCCCGAACAGCAGGTTCGCCGAAGCCGTGAGCAGGAGGTTGGCCAGGTAGTTGGGCCAGCGCATGCCCCGGGGCCAGAGCCGCTTGCGGAACCGGGACCCGAACACCACGTCGGCCCGGCCGGTGACGATGGGCTCGAGCAGGGCCGGGTAGTCGTCCACGTCGTACTCCAGATCCGCGTCCTGGATCAGGATGACGTCGCCGGTGGCGGCGGCCAGGGCGGTCCTTATGGCTGCGCCCTTGCCCCGATTCTGCGGGTGGCGCACCAACCGCAGCGTGGCGTCTCGCGGCACGAAGCGCTCCACGCGCGCCGCCGTGTCGTCGGCGGACCCGTCGTCGCACACCACGATCTCCTTGGACAGCCCCAGGGCCGACAAATCCACGCCATCCACGTGGCGAAGAATCTCCTCGATGTGGGTCTCTTCGTGATAGGCCGGAATCAGGATCGACAGGAGCATGAAGGAGGCACTCTCCTGGTGGGGCTGGGAGCGGGCACGGACACACCCTGGGCCGACGCGCGCGACGCGCAGGCGAGAGCGCTACTGCGCCTCGAAATCATCCTTGCCTACGCCGCAAACCGGGCAGACCCAGTCTTCGGGCACGTCCTCCCAGGCGGTGCCGGGGGCCACGTCGCCATCGGGGTCTCCCTCTTCGGGATCGTAGATGTAACCACACACGAGGCAGATGTACTTTTTCATGATTGCGGGATCCGTTCCAGGGCCGAAAGCGCGGGCTCCAAGAGCCAAGCCAGTTATTTCATTCGGGTCCCGCGTAATTTACCAGCAAGCCCCGTCTGCGCAAAGGGGGAATCGAGGGGGAACGCGGCGCGGCGTACCGAGTCGTGATCCCCACGGTTGGCAGGGAGCGCCGCAACCCCCACATGGATCCGCCGGGTTGGCTCAGCCGCCGCCCGCAGGGTAGACCATCCACACCTGGTCTTCGGATGACAGCGGGGTCTTTTCTCCCTTCAGGTAGTGGATATTGCGGCCATTGACCAAAATGGTGGCCTTGGCCGCCCGCTTCCACTCGTCGGGCGCTACGCGGGACCGCACCTCCCGCAGCAGCTCTCCCACGGTGGCAGCGCTGGACTCGATGGTGGGCTCACCCAGCAGGGCGGCGAGCTTGGCGTGGGGCTTGAAAACTGCCATGACGGTCTCCCGTGATCGGGGGGCTTTTCGCGGCGCCACGGCGCCGCGGCGGTGCGACGAGGCGGCTACCTCGATCGGGCTCACACCCGGATGCCCAAGCGGTTGATGGTCTTCTCCGTGGGGATGCCGTGGGCGTCCCAGCCCCGCACCTCGTAGTACTGGGGCAGCATCTCGTCGAGAGGGACCCCGCGCTGGCCATGCTTCGAAAGCGGCGTGGACAGCAGCCGCTCGGGCAGGCGGTCGTCAGCGGCGGTGAGCCCTTCGCGGAGGTTGTACAGCCGCTCCAGGTTGTAGATCCGCTCCCCGATCTCGGCCAGGTCCCCCATGGTCACGTTGCGGCCCAGCACCGCCGTGAGGAAGTTCTCGTACCAGAGCACCCTGACCGGGGCCTTGCCAGCGAGCACCACCCGCAGCAGCGGGCCGGCGCGTTTGATGACTCCCATCAACCCGCGATACAGCTTGGAGTTGGGATCCAGATCGTGGAGCACGGCGGGGATCACCACGTAGGCGGAAAAATAGCACATGGTGAGCGACGAGACCCCGGCGTTGGTGTTCTGCTGAAAGATCACCAGCTCCGGCTTGGCCTTGGGGGACTCGGGATCCACCGACACCGGCCCGGTGGCCTCCAGATACATGGTGGAGCCCCGGATGTGGCACCCGCCGCGGTTGTTCACCGCGTACTCGAGGCCCTGCCCCACGCAACCCCGGGGATCGTAGGCCGGGAGCTCCAGCCCCTTGACGTGAATGGCGAACTCCTCACCGCCGTAGCAGTCCGCGAGGTGGCGGGTGCCCTCGGCCAGCGCGTCCCCCACCCCCTCGCGGGTGGCGGTGTCGCGCACCGCCCGGCGATACGCCTCCACGTCGCCCCAGCGCAGGGGCGACTGGTACATCCCCCGCTCGGTGAGCTCGGTGGCGAAGCCGAGGGTGTTGCCCATGGAGATGGAGTCCACACCCACGCGATCACAGAGCTGCCCGAGCTCGATGACGGCCTTGAGGTCGTAGATGTCCAGGTTGTGCCCCATGAGCCCGATGGTCTCGAACTCGGGGCCCTTACCCTCCTTGCCATTCACTCGCACGTGGCGGCCGCAGCGGATGGGACAGGCCATACAGCCGTCCTTTTTGACCAGATACTCTTCGGCCATCTTCTCGCCGGCCAGCTCGTGGGAACTTCGATCCTGCCCCGCCTGGTAGTTGCGGGTGGGGATGATGTTGCGCCCGGCGGTGACCATCACCAAACTGGCGGTGCCCAGATCCGGCAGGATGCGCCCGGTGGCCGGATGCTTGGCCAGGAGCTGGGTCTGGGCCTTGCGCATCTTCTTGTAGGCTTCGGGATCCGCCACCGGGATCTTCTTCTTGCCGTTGGCGATCACGGCCTTGAGGTTCTTCGCCCCCATCACCGCCCCCACCCCGCCGCGCCCCGCCACGCGATGGCCGCTCACGATACAGGCGTAGCGAACCTGGTTCTCTCCGGCCGGGCCGATCACCGCCTTGCCGAAGGCCTTGGGCAGTCGCGCCTCGGCCTCGTCGGTGTCCATCCCCCACAGCTCCCCGGCGTCCTTGAGCTCCACCCGGTCCTCCTCGATCTCGAGGATCACCGGCCGGGGCGCCCGGCCGCGGATCACCAACGCGTCGTAGCCGGCCTTGCGTAGCTTGGTGGCAAAAGAGCCGCCGCAGTGGCTGTCGGCCAGAAAGCCCGTGAGGGGGGACTTGGTGGTGACCACGAACCGGTTGGACTGGGGCGCGTTGGTGCCGGTCAGCGGTCCCGCCGAGAAGATGAGCGGCATGCGCGGATCATAGGGATCCATCCCCGGCTCGGTGAGATCGTACAGCAGCCGGATGCCCAGGCCGCGGCCCCCCAGGTAGAGGTCCAGCAGCTCCGGGTCCGGACGCTGCTGCTCGTGCGTCGCCTCACCCAGATCCACGTAGAGAATGCAGTTCATGTGTCCACCCGCCATTGGGGACCTCCATATCGTGGCCGATTTCCGACAGTGCCCCCATTTTTACCACAAAGACCGGCTTTGGCACGAGGATCGACAGCCGAAGGCCACGGCTGCTCCCGCGCGGGTTAAGGGAGCGGGTCAAAATAAACTCTGCACTCGGGACGCCGATCCATCCCGGC
>CAYFWA010000365.1:0-6967 GCA_964346625.1 uncultured Myxococcales bacterium | reverse complement strand
TGGCCTCGATCGTTGGCCTCGATCGTTGGCCTCGATCGTTGGCCTCGATCGTTGGCCTCGATCGTTGGACATCGACCGTCGACCGTCGACCGTCGACCGTCGACCGTCGACCGTCGTTCTGTGGCCGTGGGCCGTTTGGCCGATCAGCGGTTGACCACGTTCACCTCGAGGCCCTTTTCGAAGTAGTCGACGATCTGGCGGGCCGCGGCGAGCCCCGCGTTGACGTTGGCCTCTAGGGTCTGCGCGCCCATCTTCTTGGGGGTGGCGAGGTAGCGATCCCCGTAGCTGTCCTGCAACGCCTGGTGCACCTCGGGGGCGGGCTGGATGTCGGTGATGTAGCGGAAGTCCGGCCGCGCGGCCATCACCTCGAGCAGCTCCGCGTCGTGGATCACCTCGCCGCGCGCGGTGTTTACCAGGGTCCCGTTTTCGGGCAGCAGGCTCAGCAGCTCCTTGCCGATGGAGTCGATGGTGTCGGGAGTGGCCGGCATGTGGATGGAGACGAACTGCGACTGCTTGTACAGCTCCTCCACCGTGGCCACCGGCGTCACATCGTCGGCCTCGATGGTGGCCTTGTCCACGTAGGGATCGAAGGCCAGCACGTTCATCCCGAAACCCTGCGCCACGAGGTTTACCGCCCGGCCCACGTAGCCGTAAGCATGGATTCCGAGGGTTTTTCCACGCAGCTCGGTGCCGGGCTTGCCGTTGAGCCGACCGCGCACCAGGTACACCATCATGGACAGAGCGAGCTCGGCCACCGCGTTGGCGTTCTGGCCGGGGGTGTTCATGACGAGCACGCCGCGAGACTTGGCATGGTCGCAGTCCACGTTGTCGTAGCCCGACCCGGCCCGCACCACGAGCTTGAGCTCCGGGGCGCCGTCGAAAACCTCGGCGGTGACCTTGTCAGAGCGGATGATGAGGGCGTTCGCGTTCGCCACCGCGGTGACGAGGTCTCTTTGCTCCTTGTAGGATTCCAGCAGCTTCACCTCGCAGCCGGCCTCTTCGAGGATGGCCACCACCTGATCCCGGGCGGTGGGGGAAAACGGCTTCACGGTTGCCAGCAGCACCTTGATGGACATGGTCGCTCCTTGGGTTGCGCGCGTCTGCACGCGGCTAGGCTCTCTGCGCTTTTCGTCCCTGAACGGGGTCCGCTTCGCGCCGGACCGCCGTGCTCCGGTCGGGCCGCGGCGGCGGCCCCCGCTCGTCTCTGTCGCCCTTCGCTCTAGCCTGACTGGCCGAGAAGTTCAAGCGCTCCCGCCGCCCCCCCTACCGGATTCCGCTCCGATGGTTCATGATCCGGAACATGCGCTCGACCGATGGCTTCCCCCGATCCCATTGGCCAATCCCGAGGCCTTGCTCGTCCGACCGCTGCCCGCACCCCGGCACGCTTCGCGGCCTCTGGGCGATGGCCGCGCTGCTGCTGGGGTCTGCCGGGTGTCCCGCGCCCGATCCGCCGCCCCGCCCGACTCCGCCCCGTTCCGCCCGCCCCCCCGCGCGGCGCGCCTCCCCCCTCCCGCTGAGCCTGCCGGCCGACGCCACGAAGCGCTACCTGCAGGCGACGGCCCCGCTCCCCCTGCCGGCAGGGCAGGTTCTTTCGCACCTGCAGCTCGACCGGCTGCAGGGCGGCGGGTCGGGGAAGCGGCGGAGCCTCTCGCGAGCGGTATGGTCGGGGCTTCGAATCGACAGCGTGGCGGCGGGACAGCTCTGGCCATACGTCCGTCGATGCGGGGTCCGCCCCCTGCGGGATCCCCGGGCGGTGACCCTGGCCCAACCCCCCACCGGCGAGCCCGATGCCGAGCGCGTGGTGATCCTCTGGGGGCTGGTGATGGCGCAGCGCCTGGTGCGTTGCCTGCGCGGCGCCATGGAGCTCCACGGCGCTCGCACCGTGACCCGCTATGCGGGCGGAGAGCCGGCCTTTGGTGCGGATCGAGCAGTGAGCGGGCTTCACCTCGAGGTGGCCGCCCTGGACGACTCCACGCTGCTGATGGCCGCCGGGCCTCGCTATCGTCGCTGGTGGCGCCAGTTCCTGGCCACCGGTCGCGCCAGCGCGACCGGCGAGCGGCTTTACCGCGTCGCAGTCGACCAGGCGCCAGTCGGCACCGTGTTGCTTTTCGTGGTGCCGCGCTTCCCGGCGCCCCTGCCGCACCTGCCGGTGCCACCGTCTTTGCCGCGCTCGTTTCGCGGGGCGTGCCTGTGGGTCCGCCCCCACCGCGCGGGGCTGCGGATCGAGGGGTGGGTCCGGGTGGCCGGGCAGGGGCGCGCGGCGCGCTGGGCCCGCAAGCTCCCCCACCGGGCCGCTCGGCTCGCCGGCCTGCTGCCCGCCTCCCAGCGCCCCTTTCTCACGCAAGCGCGGGGCCGCGCCCGGGGCGCGGCGCTGCTTTTGCGCCTGGACGTGCCCCCGCGCCGGCTGCCTGCCTTCGGCCGGTTCGTGCGGCGCTGGCTGCCGTGGTGAGCGTTGCGATGCGCGCCCGAAAACTTGCCCGCGTCCTCGCCCGAAGCGAGACTGGTCCCATGAGTACCTCGCAGCCCACCCCCCTGGCCCGTCTGATCGCCGAGCGGCGGCAGGCCGAGCGGCGGGAGCCCACCGACGAGCCCGTGCTCTCGCTGTTCGAGGTGTTTCAGCGCGACGAGCGATCCATCTGGCGCCGCCTCGATCGCCGCATCGCCATCCGTCGTGAGCGGGACGTCCAGCGCCGCATCGCCAAGCTCTGAGCCGCGCCTCGCCACGGCGGCCCGTCGGCGCGCCCCGTCGGCACGTCCGGTCGGCACGTCCGGTCGGCGCGCCCGGTCGGCGCGCCCGGTCGGCGCGCCCGGTCGGCGCGTCCCCACCGGCGCGTCCCCCCGGCGCGCAGCCCAGCCTGCAAATCGCTGCGCGCAGATTCCGATCCCCGGAGCTTCGGATTCTCTGGTAGCATCGTCCGCATCGTTTTCTGGCTTCTGGCGAAGACCACGAAGACCACCCGGTGGGCGTGGCCCTCGTCGCGCGCAAGCATGTCGCACGCTATCATCACGCTAGCATACGGAGGGACGAATGAGACGCACGGTCAGGATGATCTCGGTGGCGGTGGCGATGCTGGCGTTTGGGGCGGGCTGCGGGGAAAAGCCCCGGGTGCGCATGCCGCGCACCTTGCCGCCCCGGCCGTTGGTTTGGCCCTTCGCCCGCAACCTCAACGTGGTGCAGATCCGACCGGCGCTGCTGCGCAGCCCCGAGGCGCGCTCGTCGAGTGGGCAGGGGCGGAGCCTCGTCACGAAGCTGCTGGACCGCCTCACCGGGCTGCACCGCCTGGCGCGACGTTGCCAGCTCACCGGTGAGGACCGGGTCAAGCGGGTGCTGATCGGGTTTCGGGCCTTCGATCGAATCTACCAGGGGGCGGTGATCGTGCTCCAGGGCGCGCTGGACGCCCGCCAGGTGGTGCGCTGCGCCAGGGCCGCGCGGAAGCTGGGCCTAAAGCCCTTCCGCTTCGGCCCCTACGAAGGGGTGAAAGGAGAGATCGGCTCGCGCGGGATCCGGCTGTTTGCCTTGGCGCAGGATACCGTGGCCATCTCCGTGAGCGGCGAGGCCCGCCGGGCGGTGCAGGTGGTTCGCGGCGTCGAGCGCGGCCTGCGGCGCCGCCACCAGCAGGTGCACTTCAGCGAGGGCGCCCGCGGCGCCGCCACCACGCTCACCGTCAGCAAGCTGCTACACGCCGGCGATTCGCTGCTCACGAGCCCGCTGATGTGGGCCATCAAGCTGCTGGACGGGGGGTGGATGCAGGCCTACCTCCCCGGGCGCGACCCGATCCGGATCCGCGGCCGGCTCCGGGCTCGCGGCAAGATCTCCGCCGTACGCTTGATGCTGCGCTGGAAGGTGCTCACGGCGCTCATCCGTCGGCTCTCGGCCGACGCCGACGTCGTGCTGTCCGCGGCCGTGGTGGAGCGCGATGGCCGGTGGGTGAACCTACGGGTGGACGCCGGCGCCGCGGAGCGGCGGGCCTTCGAACGGCTGTTCGGCAAGGCCGTCGGCAAGCTCGGTCGCGCGCGGCGCGGCCCCGGCCCCGGTCCCGCGTCCCCGCCCCCGTCGGCTCCCGGCGACGGTGCGCCTCCCGGCGACGCCGCGCCCCCTGGCGACGCTGCGGCGCCCGCCGACGGTGGGCGTTCCGCTGACCCCGCGCCCCCGGCGGACGATGGCGCCAGCGCGCCCCCGCCGCCGCCTGCCCCCTGAGGCCGATCGAAGCACGATCGAAGCACGATCGAAGCACGATCGAAGCACGATCGAAGGGGTACCCGGGGTCGGGGGGTCGGGGGGTCAACTACGCGGTATATGCGCCCATCCCCGGTGATCACCCGGTGTAGGGCTTGGGGCGGTTCGTGGCGATGAGCACGAGGCGGTCGCCCTTCGCAAGCGTCGTCCCGGCGGTGGGGTTCACCTCGGTGTGGCCGTTGCGCTCGTAGCCCAGCAGCAGGGCGTTCTGATCCCGCGCCCACTGCTGCAGGATCTCGAAGGGCTTGGGGTCGGCGGACTCCACGTCCACCACGAAGATCTGCTGGCCGTAGCTGGTGGAGGTGAGCTGGTTGATCACGCCCTGCACGCCGGGATCCAGCAGCTCCTGGACCATGATGTGGGTGGTGAAGGCCGAGAGGCAGACGATGGCGTCGCAGCCGGTGCGCTCGAAGAACTCGCGGTTGTTGTTGTCCACCAGCTCCGCCACGGTGAACACGTCGCGCTTGATGGTCTCGATGCCGAGCAGGATGGCCAGGGACGTGTGGTCGGCCCGGGCGTCCATGGGATTGCGCGCCAGCACCAGGGCTCCGCGGGCGTGCTCGATGTCGGCCCGCTGCAAAGTGTCGGCCTTGGCGGGGTTGCCGCGCACGTACTGCAAGCCCTTTTTGGCCAGATCCCCGGGCAGCTCCTCGAGATCGGCGTCCACCAGGACGATGCCCGCGCTGTGGGTGTCGTCGTCGCTGCGGATCTGATCCACCAGATCCTCCACCCGATGGTGGGAGGGGTAGTTGCAGATGATGATGTGGTCTTTCATGCGAACCCTCGTGAGGCCTCGGAGCTGGTTGGTGCGGGCCTCGATGAGCGCGGTGGCCACCACCGAGAGCACGAACCCCAGCAGCCCGATGCCGATGATCATGGTGGGGATGGCCACGAAGATGCGCCCGCCCACGGTCTCGGGGAACATGTCGCCGTAGCCCACCGTGGTCATGGTCACCACCGACCACCACAGGGCCTCGAGCCAGGTGGTCTCGGGCTTGTTCTGGATCTCGAAGAACATGTAGCCGGTGGTGGAGTAGCAGAGCACCGCCACCATGAGCACCCCCACCCGGGCCGGCGCAGTCCGCGCCCGGTGGACGACCTCCTCCCGGAAAAAGCGAACGAGCTGGATGAACATCGGCCGGCTCTACTCCTTGCGCTCCCGCTCGAAGGCGGCCTGCAGCGCCCGGGCCCGGCTGGCCGCGTCGGGATCAGTCCACAGCCCCTGGTGCTCGGAGGCGGCCTGGGCTTCCACGCTCAGGTAGCGGTCCATCCCCTCGAAGGGGTACTTGCGGAACACCAGCACCAGCCCCTCGCGTACCAGGCTCAGCCCCACGTCCTTTCCCCCGGAGGCCAGCTTGGCCAGGGTGCGCCCCCGCCGGTCTAGCTTGTCCTTGGCAAAGGACCGGATGGTGACCTTGTCGCCCTCGAGCCGCTTGAGCCGGTTCACCGCCAGGTTCGCGTAGGGCCGCAGCGCGGGCTCTGACCGGTCCGGGTCGAAGGCCTTGATGCCCAGTAGGCGGACCACCGCCCGACAGCGATCCGTCTTGACCAGCAGCTCGTCGCCATCGATGACGCGCTCCACCACGGGGGAATCGTCCTTGCGTAGACAGTCCTTGCCCGAGCCCTGGGCCATCCCCGCCCGGTAGTGCTCCACTTGGACGAAGAAGTAGATCGATACTCCAAACAGGATCAACACCATGACCCAGTAGGTTTTCGATGCGCTCAGCATCATGGGCGGTCTCTCTCGGCGCCGGTCTCGCGCGCGTACCCAGCCGGCGGCGGGCTGCGCGCGGCCCGGCCACCTTCGGCGAAGCCGAGAGTAGGAGACCAACCCCCCGATCGTCAACTGAGCAGGTGTCCATCGCAGGAACGCTCACCGAGCCAGGCCTCCAACTTTTTCGCAGCTCCGCAGGCCGGCTCCGAGGGCCGGCTCCGCAGGCCGGCTCCGAGGGCCGGCTCCGAGGGCCGGCCCCGGGGGCCGGCCCCGGGGGCCGGCTCCGAGGGCCGGCTCCGAGGGCCGGCTCCGGCGTCCGGCATCCGGCATCCGGCATCCGGCATCCGGCGTCCGGCGTCCGGCTCCGGCGTCCGGCGTCCGGCGTCCGGTGGCCGGCGTCCGGCATCCGGCGTCCGGCATCCGGCTCCGGCGCCCGGCATCCGGTGGCAGGCTCCGGGGGCAGTGGCCCCGCGGTGCGGCCGGCGGCGGCCACAGCGCAAATGGCTCTCTTGGAGCCAGTTGCGCTGTTGGCAACAGTCCAAAGAAAGATACACGCATCATCGGCGTCGCGAGAAAACTTACCCCCAGGGCTAGAGCACCGATCAGTTTGGACGTCGTAGCGAAATCGTGAAGTTGCTCGCGAGTCGCGAGTGCGCCCGCAGCGACCGACCGAGCCGTACCCGTAGGTACGGTGACCGAGGGAGCGAGGACGTAAGCCGCGAGATGCGGCAACTGCGCGATTGCAGCCGTCTTTCAAACTGTTCGGTGCTCTAGAGGCAGAATCGCGCTCGGAGAGCCTCGGCGTTATGGCAAACCGCAAATTCTACCCCAGAGGACCTGCGAGGCATCGCCGACCCACGTCGCGTACCTCCGCCGCGCCGCGCATCGCATTGGCGAAGTAACCCGTTCAGGGAGTACGTAGGACCAAGAACGCGAGAAACGGCGCCGTGCGGGGGCAAGGCGGCATCTCAACGGCGCCACTGAGGATGAGTGGGCGAGAACAGAAGCCGCCTCGG
>CAYFWA010000364.1:0-6976 GCA_964346625.1 uncultured Myxococcales bacterium | reverse complement strand
GCCCCGCCCCGCGGCGCCACCGGAGAACCGCCCGCCGACGCGCAAGGGCGCCGCCGCGCCCACCGCTCGCCCGCCCGCCCAAAAGACCCACGCCCTTCGCCGAGCCCCGGCGCCTCGACGCGCCCCGCCGCGCTCCCGCGCCACCCCACCGCGGCCGCGCACCCCCACGCCGTGCTACGAGTCCACGGTCACCGCCACCCGCTTCAATTCGGCGCGGGGCAACGTCCCGGCCACGGTGACGGTGATCCGCGGCGACGAGGTCGCGAGACGCGCCGGCACCCACATGGACGAGGTGCTGCGCACCGAGCCCTCCCTGAGCCTCCGCCGCCACCAGGGGGATGGCAACGCCTACCCCATCGTGTTGAACCTGCGCGGGCTGCAGGGTGCCGACCGCACACTGGTGATGCTCGACGGATTGCCCATCCACAACGGGCTCAACGGCTCGGCCAACCTGAACCTGCTGCCCACCGCGCGGCTCCGGCGCGTCGAGATCGTACGCGGCCCGTTCTCGGCCCTCTACGGCTCGCGCGCCATGGGCGGCGTGATCCACGTGCTCACCCAGCCCGGCGGCGTGAATCCCGGAATCACCCTGCGCGCCGGGCTCGGGCTGCACGGCGCCAGGGTGATCGCGCCCACGGCCGCCTTCGCCGCGGGGCCGGTAGAGGCGTCCGTGGTGTACCAGCGCCACGCCACAGACGACTACCTCGGCACCGGCATCGGCAACCTCGACTACGCCCACCACCGGCTCCACCTGCGGGTGGACCTGTACCGGCGGCGCACGCTCTCGGCAGAGCTCACCGGCGGGCTCTACCACTCCCGCATGGGCTTCAACCAGGACGTGGACCTGCGCGACGAGCCGCTGCTCGGTTTCTACCTGCGCAACCGGGGGCGCAGCGCCAAGCACAACGGCTACGGCCGGCTCGCCGTGCGGTATAAGCCGCTCAAAAAGCTGGAGCTCCAGGTGGTGGGCAGCGGCTTGTACCAGCGGCAGCAGTTCTGGTCCCAGGCCGAGCTGCTCGAGGGTGAGCTGCCGGCGAGCTTCCCCCTGGAGGTCCAGGAGGACACCTACAACGCCTGGCAGTGGCGGCTGGAGTTCCTGGGGCGCTGGCGCGCGTTGTCCTGGCTCCACCTGGTGGGCGGCTACGAGCAGGTGTGGGATCGCGGCGACTGGTTCGTCCGCCGCAAGGAAGACCAGGACCTCATCGCCGGGATGAAGGCCCACGTCTTCAACGCCGCGGGGTTCCTGCAGACCGACCTGAGCTTCCTTGAGGGGCGGCTCAACGCCATCGTCGGGTTCCGGGTGGACCGTCACCCGGACTTTGGCTGGGCCGTCTCCCCCAAGGCCGGCCTCTCGGCCCGGGTGGCCAAACAGACCGTGATCCGCGCCAGCGGCGGCCGGGCCTTCCGCGCCCCCACCCTCACCGAGCTCTACGCGCCGCCCTGGCAGCGGATCCCGCCCTACCTCACCGTGGGCAACCCGGACCTCGACGCCGAGACCGTCTGGTCCGCCGATTTGGGCGTGGAGCAGTCCTTCGGGCGGCGGTTCCGCGGGCGGGTGACCGGCTTTTACAACGAGGGCGAGAACCTCATCGGTCTGCGGGTGGGGGGCGACGGCTACGAGCGCTACCTGAACACCGATCGCATCCGCGCCGCCGGGGTGGAGGTGGAGCTGCGGGCGCGGCCCTGGCGCTGGCTCGCTCTGCGCGCGAGCTACACCTACACCTACAGCCGCGACCTCGGCGAGGACGTGGTGCTGGACTACACACCGGAGCACAGCGCCGGGCTGGTGATCACGGGACAGCACGCCTGGTCCTGGGGCTGGTTCTCCGCCGCGGCGGACGTGCGGCTGCAGAGCCCGCGCTGGTACCACAGCCCCCGGGATCCCGACTCCCGCGTGCGGACTCCCACCCACGCGGTGGGGAACCTGCGGATCCAGCTCGGCTGGGAGCGGGTCACCTGGTACGTGGACCTGACGAACCTGTGGAACGCGCGCTACGAGCAGACCGAGTCCATCCCCGCCCCCCGATTCCAGCTCATGGCCGGGCTCCGGCTGGATGTCGGCTGGCCCAAGAAGCGCGGGCAGGCGGGGCCGCCAGCGCCCCGGTCACACCGCCTGCAGCCGGCCGTCAGCGAGCCGTCGGATCGCCCCCCCGAACGCGGCCGCCACCCGGTCGTCGTGGCTGGTGGCGAGCAGACCGCCACCTCCCCGTAGGTGGTCCCCCAACGCGTCGAGCAGGCTCTTGAGGTGCCCCGCATCCTGGCCGATGGATGGCTCGTCCACCACCAGCAGCGCGGGCCCACGGGCGAGCATCCGGGCCACGGTGAGGCGGCGCTTCTGCCCGAAGGAGAGGGTCCGCGGGTGGCGGTCCCGCAGCGCCCAGAGCCCGAGGCGCTCGAGGAGCGCGCCGCCCCGCTCCCCGGTCAGCTCGTCGCCGACCCGGCTCTGGAAGAGCTGCCGATCCGGGTTCTGAAGCACCAGCGCAGCGCGGGCGAGGCGCCGCCGGCCGCCCAGCCGGTGGATGGACCGACCGTCCACTCGCACCTGCCCCGAGGTGGGACGGCGCAGCCCGGCGGCGAGCTCGCACAGGGTGGTCTTGCCCGAGCCGTTGTCCCCCACCACCAGGGCCGCCTCGCCCTGGTGGATGACGAGCTCCACGCCCCGGAGCACCGGCGGCTCGCGCCGGTAGGCGAAGGTGAGCCGCTCCGCCGTGGCGAGGGGCGTGGGCCGGGCGGGGGGCGCCGGCAAGAGAGCGGGCGGCGAGGCATCCGGTGTGCCCAACCGCAGGACGCGATGGGCCAGCGGGAGCACCAGGTCGTCCCGGTGCTCGGCCACCACCACGGCCAGGCCCTGGGAGGTGAGCGTGGACAATAGCGCTTGCAGCGCCGCCGCGGCATCGCGGTCGAGGTAGGCAAAGGGCTCGTCCAGCAGCAGCACCTGCTTGCGGTGCAGATGCATGGCCGCCAGCGCGAGCCGCTGCTTCCAGCCGGCCGAGAGCGCGTCCACCCGCTGCCGGCGGCGGGGGCCCAGGCCGTAGCGCTCCACCACGGCGTCCACCTCGTGGTCGACGTCCCGGTCGCCCCCCTCGGGGCGCGCCCCGAACTCCAGCGGCAGGCGCACCTCGTCCTCCACCCGGTCGCAGAAGAGCTGGGTCTCCACGTTCTGGAACAGGTGGGCCACGTGCGCCGCCTGCTCCGCCAGCGACACGGCCCGGGGATCGCGCCCGGCCACGCGCAGGTGGCCCTCCACCCGCCCGGGCACCAGCGTCGGCAGGACGCCAGACAGGGCCGAGAGCAGGGTGCTCTTGCCGCTGCCCGTGGGCCCGGCCAGGTAGACCAGCTCCCCGGGCGCCACGCGTAGCGTGACGCCGCGCAGCACCGGCGAGGCGACCTCGGGCCGGTGCACGGTCAGCTCGTCGGCCTCCACGATGGGATCGGAACGGTCCGACAAGACGCGTCCCTCAGGCGATGGGTGACCGGCTGACGAGCGCCGCCCAGACGAGCACCGTGAGCGAGGTCAGCCCGAACCAGTAGTCTGGTGAGCCCCAGGGGCGGGGCGCGGGGCGCAGTCGGGGGCCGTCCAGGCGGATGCCCCGGGACTGCAAGGCCAGGGCCACCTCGTCGGCGTACCCCGTGAGCGCGAAGGCGAAGGGGAGCAGCACGTACCGGAACCCGCGCGCGGGGCGGAGCAGAACCTGCTCCTGCCCATCCGCGCGGGCGGCGAAGCGGATCGCCGCGAGCTCACGGAAGAGCACACCCACGCTGCGCCACAGCAAATGCACCCCCAAGCGCACGGACGCAGGGATGGGCAGCCGCGCCAGGGCCCGGAGAAGCTCCATGGGGTCGGTGGTCAGGGTGAGCATCGCCCCGATCCCGGCGAAGACCAGGAGCCGCGCCGTGGTGACGAAGGCCTGGGCCGGGGTCCCGCCAATGAGCAGGTGGAGCCCGCCGAGGGCGGCGAGCCCGGCCACGGCGCCGAGTGCGGGCCCCGGGTGCCGCCAGACCCGGGCCGCGAGGGCGAGCCCCACGGTGCCCACGGCCAGCACCGCCAGGGCCCCGGGAGATATCAGCCACACGGCCGCCGCGAGCCACGTCATCGCCGTGCCCAGCTTCAGCAGGGGGTGGACCCGCGCCAACCACCCGCGGCTCACCCGAGCCTCCCGCCGCGCCGCAGCTCGGTGACGACGCGCTCGCCGACCCAGGCTCCGCCCAAGGTGAGCACCGCCACGCCGCCCGTGACCCCGGCCAGCACGGGCGCCGAGATGAGCGCCTCGCGGTACGCGCCCCCCAACAGCCAGGCACCGAAGAGCGTGCCGAGAGGGGTCATGGCCGCGTAGAGTACCGTGATGCAGACCACCCGCGCGCGGCGCGTCCGGTAGCCCCGGAACAGCGCCAGGTTGACGAGCTCGGCCCCCAGCGCGGCGCTCAGGGTGAACAGGGGGATGACCGGCGAGATCAGCAGGTAGACCAGGGAGCTGAGGCCCACCACCAGCAGGAGCGTGAAGGGACGCTCAATGCGCGCCGCGGCCACGGTCAGCACCACGGCGGACAGGGGGGCCGATACCAGGTTCCGGATCCCGGGGATGGGCACGTGCAGCACCAGGGGCACGGTGAGGAAGCCCACCAGAAGCAGGCCCGCCGCCGACACCGCGGCGAACACCACGTCGCGGAGGGTAAATCGCGTGATCACCGGCGGTGCGGGCTTCTCGATGGGGCTCGCGGAAACGTCACTCACGCTGGTCTCTCCCGTAGCATGGTTTTCGAACTCGTACTACGACTTCGATAACGAGTAGCAGACCGGCCCACTCGCCGCAACCGTTCATGCGCGGGAAGCCAGTGCGGCGCTACCGTCCCGACCCCGGCCGGGCCGGAGGCTTGGGCTTCTTCTTCGCCGGCCAGAACAGCTCCTCCACGTGCACGGTGAAGGTGCTCATGACGTAGAAGGGCTCCCCGGCCACGAAGTGACGCATGGCCACCTGGGAGGGGACCGCCCCGGGGCCGCGGAAGTTGCTGGCGTAGTTGAACTCCTGCTGCCGGTAGCGGCGGTTCAGCAGGTTGCGGATCTCCAGCCCCACCGAGAAGCGCCAGAGCCGGATCTCGGCGCCGAGGTTCATCAGGTACCAGGGCTCGCCGGACTCCTTGTAGGGCAGCGGGACGCCGGGCACGTAGGTGAACCCCAGCCCCGCGCGGCCCTGCACCGGCACTCCGCCGAGGGTCCACTTGAAAAGCTGGCCCCGCACCCCCGCGTCGAGCCGGAGCACCACCTGGGGCACGTATGGCAGCCGCTCGCCCGTGTCGTTGAGCACCGCGTGGGTCCAGCCGAAGTTCAGCAGCGCGTCGAACCAGCGGCCCACGAAGGCCCGCACGCCGAGCAGGGCCGCGTGTCGGGTGGTGCTGCCGATGAGCTCGTTTCGCCCCGCGGCCTCGGAAAAGAGCAGGTCCTTGTTCACGTAGGTGTACACGTAGCTCGCCTGGGCCTTCAGGTGAAAGGGCCCCCCGGGCTTGCCGTGCTCGAAGGTGAGCCCGCCGTCCACCTGCTGCGACAAGGCGAAGGGGGCGGTCTCGTTGTCCGACAGCGCCGCCGCCTCGGTGGAGCGCGTGCCCTGGCCGTACGAGGAGACCAGGTGCAAGCCCTTGTAGAGGGTGAAGTCCAGGGTGACCCGCGGGTTCAAGGCGTAGCCGAAGGCCTGAGCGGTCTGATCGGGCAGGCGCACGCCCTCGCGGTCCGACTCCGGCTGGTTGAAATCGGTGACGCCGAAGCTGAAGGTGTCGAGCCGGACGCCGCCCCGTACCGCCAACCAGGACCAAGGGCGGAGGTTGAGGTTCGCCCAGCCGGCCAGGTTCAGCACCGTGAAGTCGCGATCGAACAGGGTGCGGTAGGGGATGGCGGTCACGGCCCGCAGCCGGCGCTGGGAGGAGCTGCCGTGGTCCACCCGCAGGAAGTACCCGAAGGCGAGCTGCTGCTCGTGCTCGAGGAAGTTGCGGCTCAGGGTGTAGCGGCCCCGGGAGCCAGCTCGGAAGACGCGGTAGCGCATCTCGGTGCCGTCGCCGCGCTGCTCGGTGGCGACGATCACCTCGCCGTCCGTCAGGTCGTCGAGCATCCACCCGGTCCAGTTGGCGCGGACGCGCATGGTGCGGTAGCCGAACCAGGCCACCTGCCGGAACCGGGCGCGGCGCGGCCCCACGCGGAGGTGGAAGGTGGTCAGAAAGCGGTTGCTCTCGCCCCCCTGGTTCGTGTCGTAGCTGTCCCGAAAGCCCATCTGCCCAGTGGCGAGGTCGTCCTGGCGCACGGGCCCGGGCTGGTCGTAGCGCACCGCGTAACCGAAGAAGCTGAGCCGCCAGCGCAGCCGCAGCTTCTTGTGGGTGCGGGCGTAGCTGCCCACGCCGCTGGCGCGCTGAGCCGCGCGGTTGGGGCCGAACCCGTCGGTGCGGTAAAACTCGAAGGCGGCGAAGGTCTGCTCGTCCTGCTCGCGAGGCGCCAGGAGCATGAAGAGCCGATGCGTGTTCCACAGGCCGACACCGTACTTGACGAGCGATCCCCGCTCGCTGACGCCGAGCACGTAGTTGGCCGTGCCCGCGAAGGCAAAGTCGCCCTGGGAGGGGAGAAAGGACCCCTCGATGACGGTGACCCTCTTGACCAGCTCCGGGAGCAGGAAGAGCAGGTCAGCGTACCCATGGTCGTGGGCGTTGGAGATCTCGTTGAGGGGCACCCCGTCCAGGGTGAACTCGATGTCCTTGCCCGCGCCTGCGGCGAAGCCGCGCATGTAGGTGCTGTGGGCGTGCCCCTCGCCGCCGTGATTGGTGGTGAGCACGCCGGGGGCCAGCATGAGGTGCTCCGCCGCGCTCTTGCGCGGGACGATCTTGAGCTTGCCCAGCTTCACCTCGTAGCTCGCCGTGGGGGTGGAGCGAAGCCGCTTGGTGCCGGTGATCACCGTGTCGCCCAAACGATACTCGTCTGCCTTCGGGCGGGGGCGGGGCC
>CAYFWA010000363.1:4048-6989 GCA_964346625.1 uncultured Myxococcales bacterium | reverse complement strand
GCCCTTGTCGTCGCCCTTGTCGCTGCCCTCGTCGTCGCCCTCGCTGCCGCCATCTTCGTCGTCGTCTTGCCCGGCCTCGTCGTTTTCGGTCTCGCTGGACTCACCGGTCTCATCGGACCCTTCGGACTCATCCGACGCATCGCCGCCGTTCTTGGCCTTCGCGGCGCGGCGCAGCACCAGGGACATGCCGAGGAACACGTAGTAGTGCAGCCCGGTGGGGATCACGTCGTAGTTGAACATGTTCTGCACGGTGTAGGCCACCAGGGTGGCCAGTAATGCCGAGGCGAACAGGCCCCACCCGGTGGTGAGGTCGCGTCGGCGGGCCACCAGCAGGCCCCAGATGCCCAGCGCGAGCAGGCCGAGGTAGACCAGGACGCCGAGCAGGCCGTTGGCCGTCCACTCGTACAGCAGCATGTTGTGGGGGTTGCGGTAGTTGACCCGGGGGTCGGCGCGGGCGAGGCGCTCGGACTTGAACTCCAGGAAGGCCACCCGGTAGTTCTCGATGCCGCAGCCGAACAGCCAGTACTTGCTGAGCATGCGGACGGTGTCGTCGCGCACCACGCCGCGGGCGCTCTCCTCGGTGATGCGCAGGGCCTGGGCCGGCTTGAAGGGCAGGATGGGGGTCTGGGTGGAGACCGAGATGCCGGTGAGGATCACCGCTCCGGCCAGCAGGGCGAGCACGCCGTGGCGCACGAAGGGCACCATGGAGAGGAACCAGGGGAGCGAGAAGAAGACCATCCCGCCCACGGGCAGAAACGGCAGCAGGAGATTCCAGCCGATCTTGTGGGTGGCCGCGCCGTAGCCCCACCAGGCAGCCAGGGCGGCCACGACGAGGGTGGTGAGACACAGCCAGGCGAGCCGGGGGCGCACGCGGCTCAGCAGCTCGGCGGAGAGCCGCCGCGGGTCCACGGCGATGAGCAGCACCGCCACGCCGGCGCCGAAGCCGAGCCAGGCGCCGCGGGTCTTGATGGCCGCCAGGGCCACCGCCGAGATCGCCGAGGCGACGATGGCGAGCCAGGACCAGCGCTCGTCGCGCTCGGCGAAGATGAGGGCCACGGCGCCCAGCGCGCCGAACAGCAGGTAGTTGGAGAGGAACTCGGCGTTGCCCACGAGGCCGGAGGGCCGGAAGATCGGGTGCTGGGGCCACTCGTACAAGGCGTTGATGCCGGCGAAGGCGCTGGCCACGGCGACGATGCGCAGCAGCACGAACAGCCGCTCGCGCCGCTCCCCCACGGCGAGCACCACCGCGATGCCGGCGATGACGAAGCAGGCGATGGTGATGGCTCCCATGAGCCGCGGCATGGAGCCCAGGAAGCTGACCCACGCCTGTCCGGAGGTGGCGATGGACAGCAAGAGCACGCCGATCTCGGCCAGCAGCAGGTAGATCAGCGGATCGCGCAGCTCGCGCCAACGCCGGCCGATGGCCAGCAGGTAGGTGCTCAGGCTCAGAAGCGCCGTGGCGCCGATGAGCAGCGCCGAGAACTTCACCACCACGTAGCCGCGCTGCAGCAGCGCGGAGTAGGAGACGCTGGCCAGCACGAGCACCATGGCCAGGATGAGCAGCAGGGCGAGTCGAATCTGTCGCAAGGTCATGAGTATGCTTTTTCCAGGGGAGGCGCACCGATGCGCGGCGCGCCGGGTTCTACGTCAGCGGTCCCGCACACACCGGGCCGTCCGATCTTTGGACTGACGGGCCCATGGGTGAGCCTTCCGGTCATCCCTCTTTCGAGCCATCCGGGCCAGACTATTGCCTAGCGGAGCCGTGGACAAGCCTGGAATTTCAAAAAGCAATCTGTGCGCACGGTTCTTGGGCGGCGTGAAGCTTCGGGGAGAGCTCCGGGGAGAGCTCCGGGGAGAGCTCCGGGGAGAGCTCCGGGGAGAGCTCCGGGGAGAGCTCCGTGTGCTCGCGTCCGCGGCCGCATTTGTCTGCCGGTGTCTGCCGGACCTGTCTCCTTGACACGGTTTTCCAAGCCGCGCAAAAATCTCATCAGCCCCAGGGCCGGAGAAGGATGGATGAAAGTGGGACAATCGCGAAGGCGTTGGCGCGCGGGCCGGTGGATCGATCTGGGAGGCGTGCTCTGGCTCGCCTGCGCTGTGATGTGCGCGGCGGGGTGCGCGGCGTCGTGCGCGGCGTCGTGCGGTGGGAGCCGCCCCGGTAGCGAATCCGACGCTGGCGATCCGGAGCCCCCCGAGATCACCGGCATCGACGGGACCGGCTCGACGCGGCCGGTGTCGCCGCGCCCCGAGGATCAGGCGGCCTTCGATGCGGCGCCGGGCAAGGTGAGCGCGGCCCGTCGCATCGACTCGGCGGACCGGGAGCTGGTGATCACGGGCAGCGGCTTGCGGGGGGCGACCCGGGTGCGGGCGTCGGGGCAGCAGGGGCAGGGGGACATCGAATTCGAGATTCAAGCGGGAGGCACGGATACGATGCTGCGGGTGCGATTTCCACAGGTGCTGGCCGTGACGGCCGGCGGGTTGTTTTTGCTGACCCTTATTGGAACGTGGACGCGGCCGAGCACGGCGGGGGGACGGGGGCGCACTTCCCGGCCGCGGCGCTGCGCGGAGGGAGCTGGGGACGCGGGACCATGGCCGGTGTCTTTGCGCTGACCCTGGGCACCGGCCCGGCGGCGTCGAGCCCGAACAACGGCGCGCGGTGTTGTCGGCAGTGGTGAGCCGTGCCGCCGGCTCGGACGACGTTGGCTGCGAACGTGATCACTTAGCGGTGAGACGTTCGATCTCCCCCTGCAGCTCCACCGGGCCGACGGGGCGTAGGGGGTCGAAGCGGATGGCTGCGTCGGGGGCCGAGCGGACACTGCGGTCGTCGGGGTCGTCGGGGTCGGTTGCCGCGTGGGTGGCGGTCTCGCCGGGGAGGGCGGTCCCCACGGCGGCGGTCCCCACGGCGGCGGTCCCCACGGCGGCGGTCCCCACGGCGGCGGTCCCC